>JALSIU010000325.1 GCA_026989715.1 Methylomonas sp. | reverse complement strand
CCACCATGCTCCCCACGTCGGCTTACCCCAAATTGCCCCCGTTGCCAAAGACATAACGGCAATAGAAGCTCCAATGGGCGCACAAGCCCCTGCAACCACATGAGCCATTTTCATTTTCCAGATCAAACCAATGGCACCTGCAACGGCCATCATCATATAGCATGACTGTGCCAAAATAGATGAAGGTACATGAATATAAATGATACGAAAACTATTTCCCTGCTGATAATCAGCCGGTGCAAAAACTAAGCCCCAAATGGTACCGGTGACTAATAAAATAACAGCCGCTATTGCAAACCAAGGCAACAACCGACCGGTAATCTCATAAAACCATCTTGGTGAAGCTAATTGATAAAACCATCTTGGCATTTTTATTTTCATTTATTTCAATCCTTAAGAAAATTTTCCTAACTACGAATACTAATTTTTAAAGCAGCCGCTATGGCAAAAGGAGCGAGCATTAAGCTCAGCACTAATATGGCTGCCAATAGAGCTAAATAACCTTGAATAGGGAGGCCCATTGCCCCTGCTTGTACGGTGCCTGCACCAAAAATCAAGACAGGAATATATAATGGTAACACTAATAAAGAGATTAAAACCCCACCTTTTCTTAGGGCTACTGTTAAGGCTGCACCAATTGCTCCCATCAAACTTAAAGTCGGCGTGCCTAATAACAAGCTGACAATCAAAGCAAAATAGCCTTGTTCAGGTAAAAAAAACATCATGGCAACAAGAGGTGAAATAATGGCAAGACAAAAACCGCTCACCAACCAGTGAGTCAAGACTTTTGCCAATACTAATGTTAACAAGGACTCAGGACTCACCAGCATTTGCTCTAAAGAACCATCCTCATAATCTGTTCGAAAAATACCATCTACCGACAGTAAACAAGCTAACAGAGCAGCCACCCAAATCACTCCCGGAGCCACTTCAGATAAAAAGGTCGGATCAGGACTGACCCCTAAAGGAAATAAAACGGCCACCATTAAAAAAAAGGCCAAAGGATTGATAATATCGTTACGATGACGAAAGACAAGCAATAAATCACGCTTCAAAGCAGACAGCAAAAAACTCATGTGACAGCCACCTCATCCAAATTAATGGGGCGTACCGTTTTTCCAGGAATAGCAAGATCGTGATGGGTCGTCAGGATGACAGATCCGCCTTCGTGTACATGGTTAGCAATTAAAGCCTCTTTCTCACGCACGCCTTTTTTATCTAAAGCGGTAAAGGGCTCATCTAAAATCCATAATGGCGCACTGCTTAGATACAATCGCGCCAAGCCAACACGTCGCTGTTGCCCTGCCGAAAGGCTATGACAAGGCACATCTTCAAAGCCAAATAAGCCAACTTGTTGCAACGCCTCCTTGATAGAGCATTTATTTAATCCTTTATCCAACTGCATCATCCATCTTAAATTTTCTTCAGGTGTTAATGCCCCTTTTACACCTGCTAAATGCCCCACATATAACATTGCCCGATAATATTCATCACGCACCTCATCTAAAGCCTTGCCTTGCCATAATATATCGCCGGTATAGGCATCGGATAATCCGCATAATATACGTAATAAGGTGGTTTTTCCGCTGCCATTTTGACCAATAATCTGTACGACTTCTGCGGCATTAATTTGCAGGGAAAAATTGGCAAATAATATACGCTCATCGCGCTCACAAAATAAATTTTTTACTTCAAGTGTCATAGACAGTGTTGCATCCTTTCAAATATTAATGAAGACAAAAAAACAAATCATTAATACATCATAATTTTCTAATTTTACCCTTTAAGGATAAACTGCTAACTTTATTTTTACAAATAAAGCCCCCCTAAATATTACTTCCTGCCATACTTATCTTCAAAACGCACAATATCATCCTCTCCAAGATAGCTTCCTGATTGCACTTCAACCATTTCTAGTGGGATAACCCCAGGATTTTCCAAGCAATGCACAACACCTAAAGGAATATAAGTGGATTCATTTTCAGAGAGCAATAAAGTCTCATCGCCTTTACTCACCAAAGCCGTTCCTTTAACAACAACCCAATGCTCTGCTCTATGATGATGCTTTTGGACAGACAACTTAGCACCCGGCTTTACAACAATGCGCTTGGTTTTGTGCCTTTCGCCTTCATCAACCGAGTCATAATGCCCCCACGGCCGATATACTTTACGATGTAGCGCGGCTTCGACACGTTGCGCTTTTTTTAATGCATTGACAATTTCTTTAACATCTTGCACTCTCTCTTTGGGAGCGACCATAACAGCATCAGCTGTTTCGATAACCACCATATCCTTAATGCCGACAACGGCAACCAATTTATTTTCTGCATGTATATAGGATCTCTCCGTATCCAAAGCAATAATATCGCCCGTTAAAGCATTATCATGCTCATCTTTTACTGCCACATCCCAAAGTGCCGACCATGACCCCACATCATTCCAACTTGCATCGAGCGGTATCACCACAGCACTCTTTGTTTTCTCCATCACCGCATAGTCAATTGAATCGGACGGGCATTGTGCAAACAGATCTTTATTTAGGCGTACAAAATCAGCATCAACTTCTGCCTGCTGCAGTGCTTGGCGACAAATAGCCAGCATTTCAGGTGCAAATTTTTCTAACTCTTCTAAATAACGACCAGCTTTAAATGCAAACATACCGCTATTCCAATAATACTCACCACTATCTACATAACGCTGTGCCACCGCCATATTAGGTTTTTCTACAAATTCAGCCACCTTAAAAGCCTGAGCAATTTTTTCATCAGCACGCTTAATATAACCATAACCTGTTTCAGCAGCAGTCGGCACAATACCAAAAGTAACCAACTGACCAGCTAACGCCAACTGCTCCGCCTGAGCAACCGCCTCTTGAAATACGGTAATATCCGCTATGACATGGTCTGCCGGTAAAACCAATAAAATATCATCAGCACTTTTTGCCATCAGTGCGGCCAAAGCCACCGCCGGCGCAGTATTTTTACCTATCGGCTCTAAAATAATGGCATCAGGCTGAGTATTCAACTCCCATAACTGTTCCGCCATAAGAAACCGATGCACTTCATTACAAACTGCAATCGGTGCCTGCAAATTATCGACTCCCTGTAATCTAAGAATCGTTTCTTGTACCATCGTCTTATCTGAAACAAGCGGCAAAAATTGCTTTGGATATGTACCACGTGATAATGGCCATAAGCGCGTCCCTGAACCACCCGAAAGAATAACAGGTATCATAATATTCCTAAACTGTAGAATTGAGACTCAGTAGTTTACAAAACATTTAATAAAAAATAAATTATAATGTTGCAAATAGCAAAGTAACACAGAAATTGAGAATGCAATTCACTCTCAACTAATTTAGGTAAATATTATTGAACGACACACAATTTAAAATATTCTGCTCCAGTGAGCCCTTTAATAATTTAAATAAAGAAGCACTAGAAATTGTTGCTGAACAGTGCACCACTATTGCATTAAATTCAGGTAGTACACTATTTAAAGAAGGTGATACAAGTGATGGCATCTATATTATAGTGTCAGGGATTATTGATATTTATAAAGATCATAAATCCAGAAAAATTACGCGAAAACACTCAGGACAAACCATTGGTTCAATGATGCTCAATCGGCTGAGCAATCGTTCAGCAGGCGCTTATATCGTTGAACCCTGCACCCTCATCAAGTTCTCAAAAAAATCTTTTGAACAATTAACACAGCAACGTCCTGATATTACCCATATTATTGAACAAAACCTAATCAACCGAACTCACCGGTTGCATTTAGGCTTTGTTATGCGTACCAACCCTATATTTACCAATCTTCCCGTTGAGGTTTTAGATGCCATTGAGAATATGGCACTGATAACATTTGTTAAAAATGGAGATATTTTATGGGAACAAGGCAATCCCTCGCACTATTTTTATATCGTCATTACCGGCCGCTTACGTATTTGGCATAACTCACCAACAAAAATCCGCTCAGGTTTGCAAAAAGAAATAGGCCCCGGTGAAATTGTGGGCGAATTAGGAACGATTACCCATGAGGCACGCAGAGCAGGCTTGCGCTCTTTACGAGATAGTACGATTGCTTGCATTACCAGAGAACAATTAACCGAACTATTAACCCGATTTCCTGAGGTTATGAATACCTTACTGGTTAAAATTGTTGCTCATCATTTTGAAGCACCTCGCCCTAAGCATGAACATGCTAAAAATGCATCCAATACCATTGCACTCATACCTATCAATGCGGGTGTATCACTTGCTAAAATAGGTCAAGATCTAGGAGAAGCTCTTGCATCGACAGGGAAAACACTGGTCATAGATTCGGCTAATAATGACTCCCTGTTAGGTATTCCGGGGTTTTCACAAAGCTCTTTAGACAACCCTAAAAATACAACCTTTTTTAACTGGCTCAATGATTTAGAATTTAAACACCAACATATTATTCTTATTGCGGATAACAGTTGCAGCAATTGGACGCGGCGCTGCGTACATCAAGCAGACCACCTGCTGTTTGTTGCCAATAGCGATACCTCTCCCCGCTTAGGCTCTATCGAACATGAGCTACTCACAACCGAAAACCACCTCGGCATTCGTAAAAGCTTATTGCTGATTCATCCCAAAGACACTAAAGTCCCTAAACATACACAACGCTGGCTATCGCACCGAAGAATAGGTATGCATTATCACTTGCGCCGAGATCATGAAAAAGACTTTGCACGCCTAGCGCGCTTTCTGACCGGCCGTTCAGTGGGTTTGGTTTTAGGCGGTGGCGCGGCACGCGGTTTTGCTCATATAGGGGTATTACACGCCTTAGAAGAAAAAAACATTCCGGTTGACTTAATTGGCGGTACCAGCATGGGAGCACTCATTGCTGCCCAATATGCAATGCAAAAAGATTTAAAGAAAATCACCCAATCAACTTTAAAATTATGTCTATCAGGAGATAAGCTCACCATTCCATTAGTTTCCCTATACGAAGGCTTTAAAATGTCTAAAGGCCTAAAAGATATTTTTCAAAATTTTGCTATAGAAGATTTATGGTGCCGTTTTTACAGTGTCTCTTGCAATTTAAGCCGCGCCAAAGTCATGGTGCATGACTCCGGCGCATTACTCGATGCAGTAACTGCTAGCAACATTCCCCCAGGGCTATTTCCACCCAAAGTTGTTGATGGTGATTTATTAGTTGATGGCGCACTATTAAACAATGTGCCCGTTGATATCATGACTCGTTATAATGAAGGCGGCTTACTGATTGCCGTCGATGTCAACCCTAAAGATGACTTATTGGCAAATACCACATACAATGGAGGCTTATCTGGCTGGCAAGTATTAAAAAGTCAACTCAACCCATTCAAAACGAAAATGCAGATTCCAAGTATTTTAGATGTTCTAATGCGCTCAACATCTATTGGCGGCTTAGCACAACAAAAAAATGTAATGACAGGCATTGCAGATTTTTACTTATCTCCCCCTGTTGCCAACTACCCGCTTTTAGCTTATAAAAATGCCGATAAAATTATTGAAGACAGCTACTGGTATACACTGAAACAAATTGCAAACTGGCAGCTTAAACTATAATTATTTTTCCTATAGATTAAGAAAAATAATTCAATATGACTCTCATCCTCCTTACTTTTCTAAAAGACTATATTTAACGTGAGCATAAAAAAACTCCCTCTCGCAACAAATCAACTTGATATTTGGCATGACCAAGCCGCTTATCCCGATTGCCCTATCTACAATATCGGTGGTAACTTAAGCCTTTATGGTTCTGTTGATTACGACAAACTAAACCAAGCTATCCAACAATTAATGTTGGAAAGTGATGTACTGCGCACCTGTATTTTTCAACAAAACCAAGACATTATTCAATCCTACGTCCCCTATCAACAAATTGATTTAGAATTCCATGATTTTTCACATCATGAACACCCTCAAAATGTCGCTCAAAACTGGTTAAAGACAACTTTTGCCACCCCCTTTTCCTTAACAAAAGATAATTTACTTTGGCACTTTGCTCTCATAAAGGAGAGTGAACAAAAATATTATCTCATGATAAAATTTCATCACCTTATAGCAGATGGTTGGAGCACTAAAATTTTTGCTGAACGCCTATCAGAACTTTATAATGCACAATTAGAAAATCGCGCAGCAACACCTCCCGGCTCCCAGTGTTATGCAGACTATATCCGTCAAGAACAAGACTACCTGAAATCAGAAAAATTTAATAAAGACCAAATATTTTGGTCAAAAGTGTTTCCTACACTCCCTCCTCCTCTAATTGAACAACGCTATAAACCTAAAAACGCTAATTCATTGCCACAAGCCAATATCCATCGCTTTTACCTTAAACGAGAATTTTACAATCAATTAAGCGACTTTGCCTTAAGCCATAAGAGCACAATTTACCACTTATTAGTCTGCGCATTAACACTTTATTTAACACGTATAACCCAAAAAAATCATATTGTTATCGGAACACCAAGCCTAAACCGTAGTGGTGCAAAGTTTAAAGAAGTATTAGGTATGTTCATTAGCTTATCCCCCCTATCACTTAATATAGACTTAGACAAAAATAGCATTGAATTGCTTAAATTATGCGGGCTTAACCTACGTGACACTTATCGCCACCAACGTTTTCCATTAAACTTGATTAGCAAACGCTTAGATCTCATTAAAAATGGCCGCAATACCTTATTTGATGTAGTGGTCTCCTTTGAGAAACAAGAATACTCCACACCTTATGGTGACGTACCAATCAGTAACGTACAACAACAATTTAGCGGTATCGCTCGTTACCCTTTGGCTGTCACTATCTGCGAATTTCATGACGATGAAGATGTTGAAATTATCCTTGAAGGAGCCGAAACAGCTTTTAGCGAACAAGATCTGCAATTTTTAAATAAACGCTTCTGCCATATCTTGAAGCAAATAATGACAAAACCTGACACCCCTTTAAAACAAATAGACCTTATTCCTACGGCTGAAAAACAATTTATTTATACTGAATTTAACCATGCGGTAAAAAGTAGCACAGAACCCGAATCAGTCATAAAACAATTTACACAGCAAGCAAAACGATTGCCACAAGCAATTGCAATAGAAAATTTTGATACCAAAATAAGTTATCAACAACTAGATAAACAAAGCAATCAGCTAGCCAATCAATTGCTTAGCCTTAACGCACCACAGCAAATTGTTGCAATCTGCATGCCTCGTTGTGAAGCTATGGTCATTGCTATTTTAGCCACACTCAAAGCAGGTGCCGCCTATCTTCCTATAGACCCCGATGCACCACAAGAACGTATTGCTAATATCCTCAAGCAAAGTAGCCCCGTTGCTCTACTCACTGAAGCATCACTCACTGAGCAATTAAATGCTTTAAATCAAACATTAATTACCGTTAATCATACTGTTGCTTCTAGTTTTTCAGATGCCGCCCCCAATATTAGCGTTGGTCAAAAAAATTTGGCCTATATTATTTTCACATCCGGTTCAACAGGAGTCCCTAAAGGTGTTACCTTAGCTCATGAAGCACTAAGCAAACGCCTGGCATGGATACAACAAAATTTTGCTATCAAAAGTGATGACCGAGTAGCACAAACCATTCAGTTCTGTTTTGACCCCTCATTAATTGAAATTTTTTTAGCACTAACACAAGGCGCTACTTTAGTACTTGCCCCTCAAAATTATCAAACACCTGAAGCATTTGCACAGTTTATTGTAAGAAAAAATATTCAGGCCGTTGCTCTAGTTCCCTCCAGTTTACGTAATTTATTACAAGGCTTGAAAGCACATCAACGCACATCTTTAAAAGTCGTCTGTTGTGGTGGTGAAGTCTTAAACCCTGAGCTTGCCGAGCAATTCCAACAACAAACCAATGCTGAACTTTTTAATGTTTATGGCCCAACAGAAGCCACTCTCTTTGCAAGTGCTTGGCGCTATCAAAAAACAACTCAAGCAACTTTACCGATTGGTACACCGCTTTCCGACACAGATATTTATATTTTTGACCAACATGAACAAATGCTTCCCGTAGGTATTGCCGGAGAAATTATTATTGGCGGTAAAACACTTGCAACGGGGTATTTACATCAGCAAGATTTAACAAAAGAAAAGTTCATTCCAATCCCTAATAATACATTTTCAGGAAAATACTTATATAAAACAGGTGATTTAGGCTATATCGGTACGGATGGTCAATTACACTTTTTAGGTAGAATTGACAGACAAGTAAAAATCAGTGGCTACCGCATTGAACTAGGTGAAATTGAAGCACTACTCAATAGCCAATCCGCAGTGCATAATTCGGCTGTCATTGTCATTAAACAACAAATTTATGCTTATATCGCTACTGTTGCAGGTCATGATAGTACCGAACTTAACGAATCATTATCAAAATTATTACGTAGCAAACTGCCTATTTACATGCAGGTTGCCGCCATCATTCCTATAAAAAGCATTCCCACCAGCCAAACAGGAAAAATTGATTACAAAGCCCTACCTTGGCCGGCCCCCATTCAACACAGAAAAAATAAGCTACCCAGCAGTTTATTAGAAATGCAACTTATTCAAGTATGGCAAGAAACCTTAAAACGCCAGGATATAACCATCAGTGATAATTTTTTTGAGCTAGGAGGGGATTCTTTAGCTGCAGTCACTTTAGTGCAAAAAATTGAACAATTTACCGGTTACAAACATTCTTTGGCTTTATTGCTAGAACACCCTAGCATTAGGCAACAAGCTGATTTTTTAAATTCTGAATTGCCCATTCAAAACCAACCTATTCTCAGAACATTAAGTGAAAACACCAACACTGATTCAGATATAACCCCCTTTTATCTTGCGGCATCCGGCAAAGGGGACTCCTTACGCTTTAAAAATTTAGCGACTCAGCTTGATGGGTTATGTGCATTGCATATGCTACACCCAACCGAGCATCATAAAAATCCCAGCATTACTGAATTAGCAACTGAATATGCCGCCATCATTTCAGTTCGAAATGAACCGCCTGGCTATATAGGCGGTTTTTCCATTGGTGGCGTTACCGCATTAGAAACAGCACGAATTTTAAGCGCAAGTGGTAAGCCGCCTTTAGGTGTTTTGCTACTTGATACCACCTACCCACGCTGGCCACTAAAGTCACCGCTTCTTTTTAAAGCCCTTAACCAGACAATCAACTTATTGCACCTCAATAAATTGGCTATTAATGGTAGACGTTTAAATATCATGTCATCCGACCCCGGCATTAAAATACAATTAAATGCCATTCAACGACATACAATAAAGCCTTTCGATGGCTCAGTTGCGCTTATTATGTCTACTCATATGCACCCTAAAACCTGGCTA
>JALSIU010000324.1 GCA_026989715.1 Methylomonas sp. | reverse complement strand
AATGACCTACCATGCTTAAAATTAAGCAAAAAAAAGCCCCCTATATCCATACAAGATAAAGGAGGCACAAATGTGAGTAATCATTTACTCTAATAACACTAGGAGGTTAAAAATATGGGCTAATGCAAGGCATCGGCTAAAGCCGTTAGTTTGCAAGCGATTGGTTTTTGTATAGCGTTCTATACAACATCATTAATAAGAATAACAATTAAAGGCTCTCAGTTGTGGATTTTGGCATGATATTACTCAAAACCGTAGAGCCTGCAAATAATACAGTTGAAATAATGAACTGGCCTGAAATAAAGCCCCAAACACCTGCAATAAATAAAACACTTGTTGTAATATCTCTATTAAGTTCAGTCATGTTAATATCCTGTTAAAATATGCTTTAAAAAATAAGTTTTGATTTGCAGGCTATTTTACTCTGCTTTATTCAAACAACAATACGCACTCTAATAAACTAATTGTTTATAATTAGGAAACAATTTCCCTATGTCAGAAGAAAAGACCAGCACCGCTTTTGAAAAATTACGCAGCAATATGCCATCTATCGGCTTTATGAGCCGTAAAAAAAGAATCAAAGCTTATATAGAAATAACGAAAATAGCAGAGTTTATGCTAGAGAACGATGACGTATCCGCAGAAGAAATGTTATTTGTTTTTTCGTTGCTCATGCGTAAATGCGCGCCCTTTCAAAAATCTGCCATGATGACCGCACTGAGCTTAGAATCCTTACCCAAAGATATTTTATCGCCTATCGGTTTAAAGTTTATCTTAGAGGTACGCAATAACCTAAGCCTGCCCAAAACGCACCATACGGCATCGAGTAACGACGCAAATACCGAAGATAGTCCCCATTAATTTTAAGGATAAAGACTTAAATATCTCGTAACCTCATTACCTTGACAAGTTCTCCAGAGCATAGAATCACATGATGATTAACGCCATAAAAAAAATATTCTCCAAGAAAAAGCCGGCTGAAGAGAGTTTTGATTTTATTCAGGAAACAAGCGACAACCCAAACTTTGTAACTGAACCTGCAAAAATACAACGCCTTCTTAAGGCCATCGAGAGCGATTCCGGCTTATGCATGATTGAATTAGAGGGTTCAGAGCAAACCTATAACTCCCGTATTATTGATATACAAGAAAACAAAAAAATAATCATACTCGATGAGCTAATGCCTGATAGCGGCAATCAACTATTGCAGCAATGCAAACAACTCAAATTAAGCACTTACCTCAACAATATCCACTTATCAATTGCTTTAAGCAACTTAAAAGCCGAGCACGCACAGGGAATGGGCTATTATAAAGCCCCCTTTCCACGCCGCATCTACTACCCGCAACGGCGCAAATCACCACGCATTCACTTAAATACGCACAAACTAACATTTCAAGGCACGTCCAATCGCACGCAATTTTCGGTCGGTGGCACGGTGATTGATATTTCTCGACATGGAATCGGTATTATTATCGACAATACCATCGCTAGAATTCAACGCGGCGACCAACTCAGCCATTGCATACTGATACTGCCAGACCATTCAAAAATCCATTTTGATTTAATCGTGCGTTTTGCCAAGCCTTACCATAATAATCGTACTAAACTAATCATTGGTGGCTATTACAGCGAAATCAAATCAAGCAAAGAACAAAAACAGCTAGAACAATTTTTTGCATTAACCGAAAGGTCTGAAATTCGTAAGCAAAAAGATACCTAAGCTTTTATTTGTTATACTTGCACCATTAATCCTTAACCACTCACCGGAGAAACAACAATGGGTTTTATGCAAGGCAAACGTGTTTTAATCGTTGGTTTAGCCAGCAATCGTTCTATTGCTTGGGGCATTGCCAAAGCAATGCACCGTGAAGGCGCTGAACTTGCCTTTACATTTCAAAATGAAAAACTGCAAGGCCGTGTAGAAAAAATGGCCGCTGAATGTGATTCCAATATCACCATTGAGTGTGATGTCAGTAGCGACACACAAATCGAAAATGTCTTTACCGAATTGGGCAAACAGTGGGATGGCTTAGACTGTATCGTACACTCGGTTGCATTTGCACCCAGAGAAGCACTTGATGGCGATTTTGTCGCAGCCACCACCCGCGAAAACTTTAGAATTGCACACGATATTAGCTCATACAGCTTTACCGCACTTGCCAGTGCAGGGCGTGAAATGATGCAGGGACGCAATGGCTCACTACTAACCCTAAGCTATTTAGGAGCAGAACGCGCCATTCCAAATTACAATGTTATGGGGGTTGCCAAAGCCAGCCTAGAAGCAAATGTACGTTATATGGCGGTGGCTTTAGGCGCAGAAGGTACACGCGTCAATGCCGTCTCAGCCGGCCCCATTAAAACACTGGCCTCTGCCGGAATTAATAATTTCAAATCCATGCTGAGCAAAGCGGCAGATGCTGCCCCTTTAAAGAAAAATGTAACCATTGATGAAGTCGGCAATGTTTCTGCCTTCCTCTGCTCTGATTTAGCATCAGGCATCACAGGCGAAATTACCTATGTTGATGGCGGCTACAATATTGCCGGTATTGCCGCATCTTAAATTATAAAACGGTGGGATGGGTAGAGCATCTTTTTGCGAAACCCATCACTCTATGTAAGCTTGATACGTTTCATTACATATCCAAAAAGTAGACGCGCTATACAGCCCATCCTACAAAAATGTTAATTTAATGATGTAGGATGACTTAGCTCATCACAGTTTTTTTCTGTTTCAAATAAATATAAGCAAAAACACCTACAAATAGTACCGCAATAATATATGGTATTTTGCTGACAATATGCACCGGTTGTTTAACACCTGTGAATTCAAATTTAGTTAAAACCCCTAAGCCCGCATCCTGCACATCAATAGTGATTGATTTTGCATTTAAAGCAGGTATCTGCACCTCCCCGCCATCAAAAGGCTTGTAGTTTTTTGAACGAATTTGGATAAAATTAGGGTAAATAGGCGTTAAAGAATAATTCGCGCCCTGCCCTAACGCATCGGCCAGTTCTTGCTCTATCTCTTTTGTTGTCTTGCCATCGGTCACTATTTTAATAGGTGCTTTATCATCAATGCTAACCGCTATAAAGCCGCCGGCCGTTTCTTGCTTAACTGCCGTAGAGAAGCCGGCAATATATTCAACGGCCGCAGAATATACAATATCAATTGCAATTGCCGTATCGGCGGCTTTAAAACTTTTACCGGGAATAGCGTAAGTCAGTTTTTGATTACTATAATCTCTTGTGGTAATTCTGGATAAATCAAACCCTTCTTTATTGCTCACCGTCACTTCCGCTTTGTCCACTTTAGCGACTGCACCACGGTCTAGTGGGCTACGTGTCACGATGGCAGCATTCAGTGCTTTAGCAATCTTATAAGCCACTTGCTTATCCGTAGTAGGCGACTTCATGCCTATGCCATCGACAAACATTAAGCCATTAATATCTCGTGAAGGCTCATCACCTTTGCGCCAAGTGACCAAATAAGAAAATGCGGTTTCTCCCGTTCTTTTAGAAAATCCCGTTTTCAAACGTAACTGATGACTGCCCTCCTTAGCGGCATAAAGGGTTCCGGCTAAGCTAAAGATTAAAACAAAGAGTATAATTTGGCTTATTTTTTTGAGGGTTATCATTTGTTATCCTTAAAATTATATAATGGCTCAGATTAGCATGTTTTGTATGCATCTCTAAGAACTAAAAGCACTCAAGCCAACGAACAACACCGGCTCATCAAGCAAGCTCTAACGCACCACAAACACCACCGTTGCACCAAAACGGCACATCAAAACCAGTGCGTAATCCATAGAAAAATACTAGGTATTTTAAATCATTTAAAAACAATGACCTATAAAATTGACGAACTTGGCATATACTTTGCTTTTCTATTAACAACATTTGCCATTATGTGTTATTTGTTATTTGTTTTTATGCACTTAGGCGTTGGCTCTTAAATTTAAGAGCCAACGTTTTTTTTAAAACTTGCCAGTAAATAATGGCATAGCTCACAACACTTTAATTGCCACCACTACTCCATAGAAATATTATGCTATTTGGTCGTAACAAAAAAAATCCTATTACCATTGCCGATAAAAAAGTTGCAAAATGGACTTATTCAACTTGCGGCTATTGCTCAACCGGCTGTTCCATTGAGATTGGCACCAATCAGGACGGTATTCCCGTTTCATCACGCGGTGTCGGCGGTGCAGATGTCAACCAAGGCAAGCTGTGTTTAAAAGGTATTTTTGAGCATGAGCTCTTTGAATCGCCAGGGCGTGGTAAAACCCCTCTTATTAGAAATGACTTCCATGAGCCATGGCAAAACGCTGATTGGGATGCCGCCACCGGCAAAATGGCTGCTGAAATTAAACGCATTCAAGCAACTTATGGCCGTGATGCCTTTGCCATTGTCTCTACCGGACAAATTTTGACCGAAGGTTTTTACACCTTAGGTAAGTTAGCGCGGGGGGTTATCGGCACCAATAATTATGATGGCAATACCACCTTATGTATGGCTTCAGCGGTATCTGGCTATAAACGCTCCTTTGGTTCTGATGGTCCTCCGGGCTGTTATGAAGACTTTGAACACACCGACTGCCTGATTGCTTGGGGCTCTAACCTCCCCGAACAACACCCTATTATTTATTGGCGCATGAAAGAAGCGCAAGAAAAGCGTAATTTTCCTTTAATTGTCGTTGACCCTCGTGTGACCATGCTGGCACAAAATGCAGATATGCACTTAGCCATTACCCCTGGCACCGATGTGGTACTGCAAAACGCGTTAATGCATGTCATTCTAGCGGAAGGCCTAGAAGATAAAGACTATATCAAAGCCAATACCAATGGCTTTGAGCAACTGGAAAAAGAGGTACAAAAATACGACCCAACCAGTGCGGCAAAAATATGCGGTATTGATGAGGATACTATTCGCCATGTCGCACGACTCTATGCGAATGCCGGGGCTGCCATGAATATATGGACGATGGGCATTAATCAGAGTACCCACGGTTCCGATGGCGTAGTCGGCTTAAACAATATGAGCTTACTAACAGGCAATATCGGCAAAAAAGGCGGCACCAGCTTATCTATTACCGGGCAATGCAATGCAATGGGAACTCGTGAGTGGTCCTCTTGCTCAGGCCTGCCTGCTTATCGTTTGCTAGAAAATAAAGCCGACCGTGAAGAAATAGGCAAATTCTGGAATGTAGACCCTGAATTTTTCCCTAAACAGCGCGGCATGGCACAAACCGATATTTTTCCGGCCATTGAAACGGGCGAAATTAAAGGTTTGTGGTTAGTCGGCACTAATCCAATGACTTCAATGCCGAATACGGCGCGTATTCGCAAAACATTGGAAAAACTGGAATGCTTGATTGTGCAAGATTCTTATTTGGATGTCGAAACCACCGATTATGCCCATATCTTTTTACCCGCCGCCATTTGGGCAGAAAAAGAAGGCTGTTTTACCAATACGGAACGCCGCGTTAATATCGTGCGCAAAGTAAAAGAACCTTACGCAAATACCAAAACCGACTTACATATTTTTAATGCCGTCGCCAAACATTTTCCACAAGCGGAAAAAATGACCTTTCCAAGTAAGCCGGCTGAAGTTTTTGAGGAAATGCGCGAACTCTCTAAAGGCCGCCTAGTCGATATTTCAGGCATGACCCATGATTTAATTGAACAAAATCGCGGCATTCAATGGCCTTATACAGCGGAGCAAGCCCAACAAGGTGAAGAGCCGCCGAAAGGTGGCAAACGCTTATATACCGAAGACGGCAGCTTTCGCTATGCAGACGGCATGGCCAAACTGATACCCCTACCCTTTATTGATAACAATGAAGTACCGGATGAACAGTTTCCTTTCTGGCTAAACTCAGGGCGTTTGGTAGAACATTTCCACACCCGTACGCGCACCGGCAAGATTGGCAATAATAATAAATACAGCCCTACGCCGTTTATGGAAATGAATCCGGATGCAGCGGCAGAGTTGGGTATTATCCATCAAAGCTATGTGCGCGTGGTTTCACGGCGCAGTGATGCCGTAGTGATGGTCATGCTCACACAGCGCGTCCCTAATAATATGGTTTTTATTCCGTTTCACTTTTTTGATTGCGTCAACCGCTTAACGCTAGGTCTACTTGACCCCCATTCACGCCAACCGGCCTTTAAACAATCGGCGGTGCGTATTGAGCATATCAATCAAGAAGAAGCTGCAAGAATTAATAAAGAAGCGCGCAGTTTCTAAATTTAACGACACCAAAATGTGTGGCGCAGATCCCCCTTAGCGTCTAAATAATAATGATAGCAGTGAGAGCTACCACCGCACTAACCGCAAAAAAAGATTATGATTAAAGTAAGAAGTGACGAACCTGAATACGCTTATCTTTGGGATAAAGAGACTAAAGAAAAAAATCGCTATGGCCAAGATATTGAATTAACCAAAGAAGGCGACGAACTATGCAACAAAAGCCTCAACATCAATGGCGATACTGCTATTGGTGATAACCCTAACCGCAACAAACAACACGGTTTTTTCCTTAATGCCGATAACTGTATCGGTTGCCACGCCTGTGAAGCCGCTTGCAGTGAAAAAAACGACAACCCTGCACATATTGCTTTTCGTTCCGTAGGCTTTGTTGAAGGCGGTACTTACCCGGATTACCAACGCCTGAATATATCCATGGCCTGTAATCACTGTGATGACCCTGTTTGTTTAAAAGGGTGTCCGACTCGCGCTTACACCAAATTCACTGAATATGGCGCGGTACTACAAGACCCTGATATTTGTTTCGGTTGTGGTTATTGTACTTGGGTATGTCCTTATAATGCACCGCAACTTGACCCTGTAAAAGGTGAAGTCAGCAAATGTAATATGTGTGTTGACCGCTTAGAAGTCGGCTTAAAACCCGCTTGCGTCAGTGCCTGTTTAGGTAATGCCTTAGATTTTGGCGTAATCGAAAATATCCCCAAAAACCGCGACCAAGCCATCACCGACATTCCGGGCTTTCCTAGCACAGATATTACCCACCCTAATATCCGTTTTCAGCAAAAAAAGCAGAATCACCGCGAAATGACCCGTACGGATTCCATGCCGCTGAAATATCATAAAGATGATAATGCAGGCAAATACAAGCCTGTCGTTGATGCAAAAATGGGGCAGGAAAAATACTGGAACTTGCGCTCGCTACTCACCAGCCATGAAAGTGCGCATGTGATGTTTACCCTGTTTACCCAAGCCACGGTAGGTGCCTTTTTAATGTTGATTTTAGGGCCTGTCTTTGGCTGGGCCGGCTTTGACTTATTACAAGAATACTCACTGCACATGAGTTTAGTGACCACCATTTTTGTATTAAGCACCATCGGTTTATATAAATTAAATATGCACTTGGGTAAGCCGCACCGGTTTTATCGTGGTTTTAATAACTTACGTTTATCCCCTGTTAGTCGTGAAATTGCAGGCGTCTCCATGTTTTACACAGGACTGCTTGGCTATGCTTTTTTCGCCTTATTTGATAATGCATTTATGGGATTTTTCGCCGATATTTTTGCTTATTTAGCGGTTGTCAGTGGTCCTATCGGTCTGTACTTTATGTATAAGCTCTACCGCATACCGGCACGGCCTTTTTGGGATCATTTACAAACAGGCACCGCCTTTTTAGGCGCAACGCTCAGTCTTGGTGCTTTAATTATTGCGGCGGTCAGCCTCACTGTTTTACCGTTATCGGCCTTAACAGAGCTTATCCCCTCTTTGGCAATGCTTATGACACTAGGTTTATTAATTGAAGCAATTGGCCATATTGTCCATGCCCGCGATATGCAAGTGGCTGAAAATGAAGGCGCGGCCTCTTATTACCGTCAAACCACGCAATATGGTAAATCCTATTTACTCCGTAATGCTCTATTAGCTGTCAGCTTAGGGCTTGCCGGCCTTATTAGCTTAACCGGTTTATCAGGCGCAACCGGTTTAGTAACTGCCGGCCTATTAGCAACTGCTTTGGTGATTATGGCCGCCTTTGGACGCTCATTGTTTTTCGTATTGGTCATTCCAACGACCATGCCAGGTGCTTTTTTCTGGAAAAACAATGGTTTTGTTGAGCATGCACGGGAAACCGGTCTCGCAGAAGCGCAACAAGTTGGTGTCGTCTATGAAAGGCACCATGCTTTTAAGCTAGGTGAGCTAATGCAAACCATTAAGGAAAATTCACTCAACGACATGCTTGAGCATGTTAAGTGGATTTTTGGCAAGAAATAACGCCTATCATCAGATACCGTTTAAAGGGGCAGGACTTTTGCGTCTTTTTGCAAGGCATGACGCTTTAAACGGTCAGCTGGTTTTTTTTGTTATATATGGCTACACTACATGCACTTTAATCCGTACATAAGCGAAGCTCTTTTGAAGGAATTGGCAAACCTGAACCTTTAAAACATGCTTTATCTGGCTTTTGGTCACGACGCACCAATAATGAGCATAGAATTGTATACAAAGTGACTGAAGACAATATTTTGATAGCCCAACTTCGTTATCATTACTAGACACATAACGCCTTGGTCACTTGACCGTTGGCAGATGTTCGAATGAACTCTGCGGTATTTTTCAAGATAGTTTTCGCCTAAATTATCATGCTTTGCTGTCTGCAATAAAACAGCACGTCAAGGACGTTTTGAAGGAACGCGCAAGTTAGTTTTGACAGGGACGCATTTACCTCTTACCCTATCGCATTAAAAACCAACACGACAAATTTTGGCTATTTTCCATACATCCAAAGAAGGGTCGAATACGGTTTTATCCTAGCGTCTATCATTAATAATCATTAATAGTCGAATTCATTTTTATAACGCCCCCATTTACACCTTATACCAATCCTAATAAGTAAATACCGTTAAGTTACCATCCTAAGTGTTATTAGAGTGATAACTTAACATTTTTGTTAAAGTGCAAATATACTGGGATTGGTATTATTTAAACAGGACAACACCATGACCAGCACCCAACAACGTGCCGAACTCCAACGCCAAATCTGGCAAATTGCCAACGATGTGCGCGGCTCAGTTGATGGCTGGGATTTTAAACAGTATGTATTGGGAACCTTGTTTTATCGGTTTATTAGTGAAAACTTTGCCAATTACATTGAAGGCGGTGATGAAAGCATTGATTATGCGGGTCTTAGCGATGAGATAATCACCGATGACATTAAAGATGATGCCATCAAAACCAAGGGCTATTTTATTTACCCTAGTCAGCTGTTTGTCAATATAGCCACCGATGCGAATAACAATGAAAACTTAAACACCGATTTAGCCGCTATTTTTTCCGCTATCGAAAGTTCAGCCAATGGCTATCCGTCGGAAGTCGATATCAAAGGC
>JALSIU010000323.1 GCA_026989715.1 Methylomonas sp. | reverse complement strand
CCTCCCATAACCAACACATGCAACTCGGCGTGACGAGTTGTTGTCGGCTCATTAGGCTGTGCAGTAAAAGCCATGCGTAATGGATTACCTGTCAACACAGCCTGTTTACTCGTAGCAAAACTGTTGGGAAAAGCCTCTAATACTTTATTGGCCAGACCAGACAGTAAACGATTAGTTGTTCCGGGAATCTGATTTTGCTCGTGAATAACCAAAGGTATGCCCATCAGCTTTGCTAACAGCCCACCAGGCCCTGCAACAAACCCGCCCATTCCTAAAACGACATTAGGTTGCCGGGCTTGTAGGATGCTTTTTGCCTGCCAACAAGCACGTAGCAACATTAATGGCATTTGCAACAACGCCAACATACCCTTACCACGTAAACCTTGCACAGCCATATAATCTATTTCAATACTATTTTCCGGAATGATGCGACTTTCCATCCCCTTACGCGTTCCCATCCAACTCACCTGCCAGCCTTGAGCTCGTAAATATTGAGCAACTGCCAAAGCAGGAAAGACATGCCCGCCCGTACCACCCGCCATAATAACAATACGTTTAGTCATGTTTATTTTCCTGCTGCAATTGCAAAGCTACCATTTCACTATGCACTCGATACAATATCGCCATTGCCGCACACATCACAATCATGCTACCCCCTCCGTAACTCATAAACGGCAAGGTTAACCCTTTAGTGGGTAAAACACCCATATTCACGCCCATATTAACAAAAGATTGAAATGCAAACCAAATCCCAAGGCCGTATGCAGTAAAAGCGGCAAACCTTTGTCCTAACTGCTCTGCCATTAAACCAATAACAAACGCACGCCAAACGATGAGTGCAAATAAAACGATGACACTTAACACCCCCATCAAACCGATTTCTTCTGCAATGACTGAAAATAAAAAATCGGTATGCGCTTCCGGCAAATAAAACAACTTCTGTATGCCACTGCCTAAACCAACGCCAAACCACTCGCCACGCCCAAATGAAATCAATGCTTGAACTAACTGAAAACTCTTACCAAAAGGATCATCCCACGGGTGTAAAAAACTGATCACGCGTGCCGTCCGATAATCTGAGTAAAGAATGGCTAAAACTCCTGCTACAAGCACCCCAATAATCAAAATAATAAATTGCTGTAACCGTGCCCCACTCAAAAACATCACACCCATAGCAATCGTTAAGATAACCACGGCTGAGCCCATATCCGGCTCCAATAACAGCAAGCCACACGCTCCGGACAATAATAATAAAGGCCTTAGCAAGCCATAAACTGACTCCTTTACAAAATCATGGTGTCGCGTCACAAAACCCGCCATATAAATAACCACCACCAATTTCATCACTTCAGACACCTGAATACGCACCCCAAATAAGGACAACCAACGCATGCTACCATTTACTTTTACCCCTACTTGCGGAATTAACACAACGACTAATAAACACAAAGCAATAAAAAACAACACTTGGCCGTATTTTTCCCAAAAATCAATGGGTATCAAACAAATAACGCCACCTAGTACAAGCCCCAAAATAATATGTATACCTTGCTTAATAGGGTAATAAAATACATCTTTCTCCAACGACGCGCCAAGATGTAAAGAAGCTGAAGCTACCATCAAAAAACCAAAACTAATTAAAGCGACCGTTACCAAAACCAAGACTTTATCAAAATAAAGCTCTGTTGCAGTCAATTTATCAAAGTAATAACTTAAGCTTACATTCACTTGACTAAAGCCTGTACTTGACTTGCAAACACCTTACCTCTCTCCTGGTAATTAGTGAATTGATCTAAACTAGCACAGGCAGGCGATAACAAAACGGTATCCCCTGGTTCTGCAATTTTAACCGCTTTTTTAACCGCTTTTTTTAAACTGCCGGCATCATATATTGCAATCGCATCCTGCATAACTTGTTTAATTAAGCCGCCGTCTTTACCAATCAATAACAAGGCTTTTACCTTTTCTGTCACGATTGGAACCAACTCTTGCATATCAGCTCCCTTACAATCACCGCCAGCAATTAAAACTACATTTGATTTTTTAAAACCTTGCAATGCCGCAATACACGCACCAACATTTGTAGCCTTAGAATCATTAACCCATTGCACGCCGTTAATATCTGCCACCAACTGCATGCGATGCTTTAAGCCTTTATAATGACGCAATGCCGTACACATTGCTTCTTCCGACAAGCCAATCACACTCCCTAATGCCAAAGCAGCTAAAGCATTAGCCTGATTATGCGCACCAACCACTTTAAGCGCACTGACCGCTAAAATTGCTCGCCCACGAAATGCCAGATAATCTCCCTCGGGTAATTCCAGCACACTATAATCTGCCTGATGATTCAAGCCAAACGTAAGCGTCTTCCGCCCCGACTCCGACATAGCCAACACATAAGGGTCATCCACATTAATTAATGCCACACCCTCGCCTGTAAACACTTTTTGCTTTTGCCGTGCATAAGCCTCAATATCGACATACCGATCCAAATGGTCTGCTGAAACATTGAGCACAGTTGCCGCCACCGCTTTGAGCTGTGTGGTTCTCTCCAACTGAAAACTCGATAACTCTAAGATATAGACTTCGACAGCCTCATCCAATAAATCCAATGCAGGCGTACCTAAGTTCCCCCCCACTGCCACGCACTTCCCTTCAGCTTTAGCCATTGCACCCAGCATCGTCGTGACCGTACTCTTACCATTTGAACCGGTAATAGCCACAACCGGCACATCGACTGAACAAGCGAATAAGTCAATATCACTTAAAGCGCGTACACCTTGCGCCAAGGCTTGTTTAATCATTGGCTCATCCATCGAAACGCCTGGACTGACAATAATATGAGTCGCAACCTCAAATGCAGCGTGATCAAACCCACCTGTAAATACCGGAATATCAGGCATTTCCGCCAACAAATCATCATTAAAGGATGGTTTATCCCGACTGTCTACAATAGCAAACTGCAAGCCTAATTGACGCAAATAATAAGCAACCGATAAACCGGTCTTACCTAGCCCGACCACTAAAACTTTAGAGTTGCCCCTATTCAGAGCGAAGCACTGTTCGAGTGCATGTAAAATAAGGTCATGATTCATGTTCTATCTCAACTTTAATGTTGCCAAGCCAACTAACACCAAGATAAAGGTAATAATCCAAAAGCGCACAATCACTCGCGGCTCAGGCCAGCCTTTCATTTCAAAATGATGATGAACCGGTGCCATTTTAAAAACACGTTTCCCGGTCAACTTAAAAGAAGCCACCTGAATAATCACCGAAGCAGTCTCCATCACAAACACCCCACCCATAATAGCCAGCACCAGCTCTTGCCGCACCAACACAGCGACTACACCTAATGCCGCCCCCAGTGCCAAGGCTCCCACATCGCCCATAAAAACCATGGCAGGGTATGCGTTAAACCATAAAAAACCCAAGCCTGCACCCACTAACGCAGCACAAAAAACAATCAACTCACCCGCTTGCGGCACATAGGGAATGGCCAAATACTCTGCAAAGCGAACATGGCCGGTTAAATAAGCAAATATTGCTAATGCACCCGCCACCATCACTGTCGGCAATACCGCTAAACCATCAAGGCCATCGGTTAAATTAACCGCATTACTCGTTCCTACAATCACAAAATAAGTCAGCACCACATAAGTCCAGCCCATATCAATGATAATATCTTTAAAAAAAGGCACGATAAACTGAGTTTCTGCCGGAACTTGTGCCGATTTAAATAAATAAATAGCAGCGGTTAAAGCAATGACAGACTGCCAAAAATACTTAGCTCGTGCAGATAGGCCGGCACTATTCGCTAACTTTACTTTTTTATAATCATCAATAAAGCCAATCACACCGTAAGTCATAGTCACCAGCAAGGCCACCCAAATATAAGTATTCTCCCAATCCGCCCAAAGCAATGTACTGGCAGCAATCCCCACCAAAATAAGAGTCCCTCCCATCGTTGGCGTACCTGCCTTTTTAAAATGTGTTTCAGGTCCATCATCACGCACACTTTGGCCAATATCATTATTACTTAAGCTACGAATCATAGAAGGCCCCACCAATAAAGAAATCAGCAAGGCTGTCAAAGCACTTAAAATAGCACGCAGTGTCAAATATTGAAAAACACTGAAACCGGACTCAAACGCTTCCAAATATTCAAATAAATACAATAACATGCTATTTTTCTACCTCAACCGATAAAGCATTAACAATACACTCCATTTTTTGTGCCCTTGAGCCCTTTACCAATAAAACTGTTTTTGCCGTCATGCTCTGTCGTAATGTTGCTATTAAATGTTCATGGCTAGAGAAATGCTCCCCCCCCAACCCAAAAGCTTGCACACTATGCGCCGCCATCTCTCCAATCGCCAATAATCGTGTTACCCCCGCTTGCTTAATGGCAACGCCCATATCACGATGCATTTGTGCACTATTTGCGCCTAATTCACCAAAAGCACCTAATGCACACCATAATTCGCCCGAACAATTTTTAAGCACCTGTAATGCGGCAATTAATGAGCTAGGGTTGGCATTATAAGTATCATCAATAATACGCCCACCGTTTAAGGCAGGATATAACTGCAAGCGGCCTTGAACAGCTTTAACTTGCTGTAAACCTTGCTGAATCTGCGTTAAGGAAACCCCCAAAGCGATAGCCGCCGCACTGGCCGCCAACGCATTTTGTACATTGTGTTCACCTGCTAAGGCCAGACTGATAGAAACCCGCTGCTGTGCGACCAACAAATCAAAGCGCATGCCAAAACCGTCTTCGCTTGCTGTTGCCTCAATATTTTCAGCACGTACATCAGCCGTTGGTGTCACTCCAAATGTTATTATCTTCCGTGGCTCAGCTATCGCTCGCCATTTAGAAAAATAAACATCATCCGCATTTAAAACAGCAATACCGTCATCACCTAATGCTTGGATGATTTCTGCTTTTGCTGTTGCAACACCATCAAGACTACCAAATCCTTCAATATGCGCAGCACCGACATTGGTAATCAATGCAACATCCGGGCGAGCATATCGACTGGTATAAGCAATTTCGCCTGCATGATTAGCTCCCATCTCAATGACCGCATATTGATGTTGCTCCTCCAAAGCCAATAAAGTCAATGGCACACCAATATCATTATTCAAATTACCTCGAGTAAATAACACCCGATATTGCACCGATAAAATACCGGCCAGCATTTCTTTGACTGTTGTTTTGCCATTACTGCCTGTAATCCCACATACTTTAAGCGGTAAGCTATCTCGTACCCATCCCGCCAGTTTTGCGAGAGCAAGACGCGTATCCGGTACAATTATCTGTGCTAATGTGCTTGCCAGCCGGCGGTCGGTCAAAACGGCCGCTGCCCCACATTCTTCAGCCTGTTGTATAAAATCATGGCCATCAAACTGCTTACCGATAATGGCAATATACAAATCACCCTGAGCTAATTTACGCGTATCAATACTGACACCTGCAACGCTTAAATCTGCACCGATTAATTGCCCCTCGACCACTTGCGCGATATCTGCTAAGTTAAGTTTAATCATGCCGCTAAAACAGCCCGTACAATGTCACGGTCACTAAACGGGTGCTTCACACCCTGCACATCTTGATAATCTTCATGCCCCTTACCTGCAATCAATACCATATCACCTGCTGCACTTGTTAAAATACTATGTGTAATAGCTGCTTTTCTATCATCAATAACCATCAATTTCTCTGATTCTATGCCTGCAATAATCTCGCTGATAATACGCACCCCGTCTTCAAAGCGCGGATTATCATCTGTCACAACGACTTTATCTGCCAACTGCACAGCAACTTCACCCATCAAAGCACGCTTCCCTTTATCACGATTACCACCACAGCCAAAAACGACCGTTAACGTCGCTTGACAATGCTTTCTTAAGGTCAACAACACATTACGTAGTGCAGCAGGCGTATGTGCATAGTCAACCACCACTAATGGCATATTTTCAGCATGAAAACACTCCATGCGCCCTTTCACCGGCACCACAAATTGCAATAATTGCACACACTGTGTCAATGTCTTTCCCATTGCAAGCAACACTCCCAAAACCGCCAAAATATTTTGTAAATTAAACGCTCCTAACAAAGCCACCTTTAACGAGGCTTGCTCTGCTTGCCAAAAAACTTGGCATGCAATGCCTTGTAAGGTGTAACGCACATTGCGCACAATAATATGTGCAGCATTTTGTGAATCATTGCCTTGCACACTATAAGTTATTATATTAACCTCCGTTGCAATCGCAGCCAATACTCGCTCCGCATACTCATCATCTAAGTTGACAACCACAAATTGCAACTTAGGCCACTGCACTAAAGGTAATTTAGCCTGAAAATACGCCTCCATACTGCCGTGATAGTCTAAATGGTCCCGACTTAAATTATTAAAGACCGCGCCTTTAAACTGCACGCCATTGACCCTACCTTGCACCAAGCCATGCGAGGAAACCTCCATCGCAACATGCTTAAGCCCTTGCTGATAAATTTGTGCTAATATTTTTTGCACACGCACTGCATCAGGCGTGGTATTTTCTGTTCCGTGCAAGCAGCTCAATTCACCCCACCCCAGCGTTCCTATTACAGCCGAAGCAGGTAATACTTGTGCTAAAAAGTGACTGCAGGATGTTTTACCGTTAGTTCCGGTAATCCCTATAATATCTAAATGCTCTGCCGGCCTCGCATAAAACCGCGCCGCCAATTCACCTAATTTATCTGTCAATTGCTCAACTGCAAATAAGGCAATGCCGGTTATTTGAGTTGCCAGCACCGCCCCTTGCCCTGCCGGGTCATAAATAATAGCAACGGCTCCTTGCCGCACAACCTGCTCTGCAAAACACAACCCATGCCGGGTTGCACCGGCAACGGCAAAAAACACGCCGCCAGCGTCAATTTGGCGGCTATCTAAAGTAATATGATTAAACTCAATATCACGCTCAACGACAGCCATACCCTGTAATAATTCTGCTATCCACATACGCCTAATTTACCAATAAAGTAGCAGTATCTTGTATGGCATCTGGCGTAATGCCCTGCAAACGCAAAGCGCCCCCCATAACTTTGGCAAAAATGGGAGCAGCAACCAAACCACCATAATATTGTCCAGCCTGCGGCGCATCGACCATCACAGCAATAATCAATTTTGGGTCACTTGCAGGGGCCATGCCAACAAATACCGATAAATAATCATCACTATAACCACCGTCCACGGCTTTTTTAACTGTCCCCGTCTTACCGGCCACCCGATAACCACTCACTCTTGCCCGATAAGCTGTCCCGTCTTTTTGTACAACCTGCTCAATCATCGTTCTTACTTTCTGCGCCGTCTCTATAGACAAAACTCTTGTTGCATAAGGGTCTGTCTCTCGCTGCAACAAACTGACCGAGTGTAATACACCATCATCGGCTAAGGCCGTATATGCTCTCGCCAATTGCAAAGTAGACATTGACACACGATACCCAAAAGACAGCGTTGCCTGCTCAAATAAACTCCAGCTATCATACTCAGGCAAACTCCCTGTTGCCTCGCCCGGAAAACCTACACCTGCCGAGACACCAAAACCTAAAGCATGATAAAAACGCCAAAAATACTCAGGCGGCATTGCCAACGCAATTTTACTTGCCGCCACATTACTTGATTTTTTGAGTACATCCGTTAAATTTAACGTGCCATAACGATGCCCATCTTTAACCCAGCGACCTTTAATTCTAAAATCATGCGTACTAAATAACTGCCCTGCGTCTATAAAGCCCCCCTCTAATGCAGCCGCAACGACAAATGGCTTCAAGGTTGAACCCGGCTCAAAAGTGCTAATAATAGCTCTATTTTTATAACGCGAAACGTGCAATCCCTTACGCTTATTTGGATTAAAGGCCGGCTGATTAACCACAGCCAATATATTGCCTGTTTTCGCTTCTAAAATAACCAGAGAAGCCGCTTCTGCCTTATGTTTTAATACGCCGGCCTTTAATTCTCTATATGCCAAATACTGTAAACGCTCATCAATACTTAATACCAAGTCTTGCCCCGGTTCAGCTGACTTAATACTTTCAATATCCTCAATCACTCGCCGCGCCCCATCCCGAATGACGCGCTTACTGCCAGTTTTCCCCTCTAAACTAGCGTTATACATCAACTCTAAGCCTTCTTGGCCTTGATCATCAATATTGGTAAAACCCAATAAGTGCGCAGTCACCTCGCCGGCAGGATAAAACCGCTTAAATTCTTTAATAAGTGCAACACCGGGCAGGCCTAAAGCCATAACTTTAGCTGCCAAAGTTGGTTCAACACGCCGTTTTAAATAAACAAAATGTTTACCTGTTGACCTTGAAAATGCACTCTTAACCTTCGCAACAGGTAGCTCCAATATATCGGCTACTTGGCGAATTTTTTTCTCGCTCACCAAAGTCAAACAAGCTTGTGCTTGCTTAGGTCTTTTGCTTTGACAATAAAAAGGATCTACCCAAAGCGTATCAACGGGAGCACTCACAGCCAAACCGACACCATGACGATCCAAAATTTGTCCACGATAAGCAGGTATCTTCACCGTACTGACATAACGACTTTGCGCTTGTCGCTGTAAAAACTGCGTATCAAATATCTGCAAATAAACCGCTCGTGCAATCAGTACCAGCATGGCTAATAACATCAAAAAAAGAACAAAATACCTTCTTCCCGAAAAGTCATCTACTTTTCTTTTACGGCTACGTTGCTTTACCGAGCGCATTACAATTGAATATAAACAATAGCTTGTCGATTCGGCTCAATCAGCCCCATCTTGCTATGTGCAGATTTTTCTACTTGGTTATGATCAGAAAGCATCCGCTCTTCTATAATCAAGCGTTTCCAACTAATCTCTAATTGCTCAAGCCTTTGTTCAGCTGCTTGTATTTTAATAAAGAGCAACCTAGCACTGTATTTACTCTCAATCACCGCAAGCCCTGAGCTTATCAATACAAGCAATGCTATCACCAACAATAGTCGTTCCATACGGCTCTATTTGCATTGCGCAATACGCATGATGGCACTACGCGCACGCGGATTTTTCTGCAACTCACTTGCACTTGCCTTAATCGCTTTGCCACATTTTTTCAAGCGTATTGCCGCCAACTCTTCAGTCTGCATTGGCAATTTACTAGTTGTATATTTCCCTCTTGACTCATCTCTAATAAAGCGTTTCACAATTCTATCCTCAAGCGAGTGAAACGAAATCACCACCATTCTCCCGCCACTTTTTAACGCAGGCACCGCTTGCTCTAATACGATTTTAATTTCATCCAACTCGTGATTGATAGCAATCCTAACCGCTTGAAAACTTCGTGTTGCAGGATGCTTGTGTTTTTCTTTAAAAGGTACAGCCGCCGCCACTAAATCGGCAAATTGCTTCGTCGTCTCCAAAGGTGCCTCTAGGCGTTGCGT
>JALSIU010000322.1 GCA_026989715.1 Methylomonas sp. | reverse complement strand
GGAAAGTTGTCCCCCAGCCATTCATACAGGCTTTGGGGCGGTCTTCGTAAAAATCCGGCACGACGTAGTAAATTTTCATTTTACCGGCTACTTTTTCCTTGAAAGCTTGTGCTATCGCTTCGGCTTTTTCAAATTGCTCTTGCGTTGGTAATAATAGGTCGCGGTTAGCGTGTGCCCAGCCATAATATTGGGTATTGGCAAGTTCTAGGTAGTCGGCTCCTAATTCTTCTGCCATTGCCAGAATATCAGGCATTTGATGAATATTTTCGCGATGAATGACTACGCATAATACCATCGGGTAACCGTGTTTTTTGACTAAATGTGCCACTTCTTTTTTATGTTTGAACGAAGTCGTGCCGGCAAGGTGGTCATTTAAATCTTGGGTACTGGCTTGTATGCTGACTTGAATGTGGTCTAGCCCTGATTCTTTTAAGAGAATGATTTTCTCTTCCGTTAGCCCATAGCCTGAGGTGATGAGGTTTGAGTAATAGCCTAATTCTCGTGCATGCTTAACCAATTCGGGTAAGTCTTGGCGCGTTAAGGGCTCGCCTCCTGAAAAGCCAAGTTGTACGGCACCCATTTTGCGAGCTTCTGATAATACGCGCTTCCAATCATTGGTACTGATTTCTTCGCTATGTTTGGCATAGTCTAAAGGATTAGAGCAATAGGGGCATTGCAATGGGCACTTGTAAGTAAGTTCGGCCAGTAGCCAGCGCGGGGGAGTGATGTTAGTCTTGTTTGATCCAGCCATTATTTAGTGCCACGTCCAGGAAGCTAGTAATATCATTTTTTAAACCGGTGGTTGCAAATTTCTCTTCGATATCTGCTACGATTTGGTTTAAATCGCGGGTGCCGTCACAGAGTTTGAGTATTTCTGCTGAGCTTTGATTAAGTTCAACCATGCCTTCAGGGTAGAGAATGACATCTTTTTGTTGTGCTTCTTCCCATTGCAGGCGGTGCGTAGGGGAGAATTGAATGGTTTGATTAGGGTTAATGCTCATCTTAAATTATTATGGATGATGGAGAGATTAATTCTACAAGTGTCATGTAGCTATGGTCAATAAAGTAAGGATTTTTCTTATTGCCGAAGGGCTAAGCATGGGGTGAGCGAGTGGGGCTCACCCTGTACAGTTGGCTTTATTTTTTAATATTGAAATAGGGTGGCATATCATTGATATAAGCCATATACATCGCATCTGCCATTGACCATAAAACATCTAATTTGAATTGTAAAATCTCCAGCATGCGCTCTTGCTGTGCGCGAGTTTTATACCAATCTAGGGTGATTTCTAGGCCATGCTCTACGTCTCGGCGTGCTTCAGTGAGACGTTTGCGAAAATAAATATAACCTTCCTGCTCTACCCAAGGATAGAGTTCCGGCCAATTATCTAAACGCTGCTGATGAATTTTAGGTGCAAATAATTCGGTTAAAGATGAGCTGGCTGCTTCGTGCCAATCAGATTTGCGTGCAAAATTAACATAGGCATCAACTGCAAATTTTACCGCAGGTAAGACATGTTCTAGTGAGGTTATCTCTTCACGGGTCATACCGACAGCAATCCCTAGTTGTACCCAGGCTTCTATGCCGCCGGGATCACCCGGGTGGCCGTCATGATCTAAAATGCGTTGTGTCCAAATGGCGCGAGTCTCACGGTCTGGGCAGTTAGCCAAGATATTGGCATCTTTTATCGGGATCATTATTTGATAGTAAAACCGATTAGCAACCCAGCCTTGTAATTGTTTTTGAGTGAGTTTGCCCTCATTCATCAGCGTGTGCATTGGGTGATGAATATGGTAGAACTTTTCCATACCGCGCAATTGCGCTTCAAATTCTTCGCGAGTCCAAGGTGCTTGTTCTGTCATTTTTACAGCTCTATATTCATGTTGTCGAATGACACTTCTATACCATGTTGGTTTAGTATGTCGCGCTCTTTTGATTCTTCATTGAGAATCGGGTTGGTGTTGTTGATATGAATCAATATTTTACGCGGTTTTTCCATTGCGTCCAGAATCTCGATCATGCCATTTTTGCCCGATTGCGGTATATGTCCAATTTTTCTTGCCAATAATGGCCTGCCAACTGATGCAAGTTCGTCATCGGTCCAAAATGTACCATCGACCAATACACAGTCAGCGGCAGACATCGCTTCAGCTACATGTGGCTCGATGATGCCTAAGCCAGGTGCGTAAAAGGTTGTTTTTCCGGTTGAAATTTGGCGAATGATGATACCGATATTATCGCCTTCGTGTGGATCATTGCGGTGCGGGGAGTACGGTGGGGCTTTACTTTTAAGAGGTAAGGCAGTGAAGTCAAGATCGTCGATATTGGGAATGGTAAATGCACTGCCATCTAGTGGAATAGCGTGGTCGGTCACGCCACAAAAGTGTTCCAGAATATTGAAAATAGGGAAGCCGGTGCTGAGGTCTTGCTTGACCATATCGGTGCAATAGATATTGAGTGGGTCGCCTTCGCGTAGAATGAGGAGGCCGGTTACATGGTCGATTTGGGAGTCGATAATGACGATGGCTTCTATGCCGGTGCCCCGTACTTTATTTTTGGGGTGAATTTCCGGGAAATTTTCTAATTGTGCGCGTACATCGGGTGAGGCATTAAATAGAACCCAGCGCTCACCATCGGATGAAACGGCAATGGAAGATTGGTTACGAGTGGAGGCTTTGATAGCGCCCGCTCTGACTGCTTTACAATTTGGACAGCTACAGTTCCATTGCGGAAAGCCGCCGCCTGCACCTGAACCAAGAACTCTTATTTTCATAATATAATTTAGTCCGCCAAGAAGAAAATGAGACAAAAAAAAGGGCTCGAGAAGAGCCCTTTTATACCTGCAACCGAAAGATTAACGGTTGTAGATGTACATAGTTACTTCAAAACCAAATCGTAGGTCTGTGTAAGCTGGTGTTTCCCATTTCATATAATATCCTCCGGAGTTGTGTTTAATTTTTCTTATGCTAGCTTGATCAAGTAAGCTAATTCGCAGTATACGATGAAGTTTTTACTTTGGCAACTAAGATAATTAGATAAATACACATAATATACTTGTGAGAATGTATCGAGAGCGTTATATTTATAGCTCTTATAATGATAATAAAGAATTCGGAGATTAGTTATGGTTGGTGATCTTGTTTGGATGATTATTGTGATGTGGATTGTGGCTTTTGCCGCATTTGCACCTTTGGGCTATTTTATTTACATGTATACGATGAAAAAAGGGGAGCCATTTGGTGATACCGAGCCGCATGGGGATAGCGAATCCAAGGTACTAGATTTGGCTGAGCAAGTAGTCAATACTGTAAAAGGCTTGCTGGGTAAAAAATAAGCCTATTAGCGTTATTGTCAGGTTAGGTTTTTGTGGTAAAAAACCTAACCCGACAGTTTTAATCCGGTTTAGAGCAGGTGGGGCAGGTTTTGTTTTTTTTTAATTTCATGCTTTGCCATTCCATATTTAAACCATCTAGTAATAATAGCCGTCCTGCTAAATTTTCTCCTATCTCTAAGATAAGCTTCATAGCCTCTAATGCTTGCATGCTACCTATAATGCCTGTTATGGGGGATAACACCCCATTGGTTGCACAATTTTGCATGTCTTCCCCGTTTTCTGCGTAGAGACAGTTATAGCATGGGGCATTTTCGTCTGCCGCAAAAATACTGATTTGTCCTTCAAAACGAATAGCTGCACCCGATACCAGAGGTGTTTTGTGTTTGACGCAAGCCCTATTAATGGCAAAGCGGGTACTAAAATTATCTGAACAGTCTAAAACGACATCAGCACACCGCACTTCTTTTTCTAATTGTTTTCCTAGCAATCGTTGTTTAACGGCAATAACCTGAGTATCAGGATTTATTTTATTTAGTGTTTGTTGGGTTGAAATGACTTTATCCGTCCCAATATCGGATGTGTAATGCGTGATCTGTCGTTGTAAGTTAGATAAATCTACCGCGTCGTCATCATATAAGGTCAGTGTGCCAATCCCGGCAGCGGCCAAATAAAGTGAGGCGGGCGCACCTAAACCACCGGATCCGATAATTAATATCTGTGCATTGAGCAACTTTTCTTGCCCCTCTATATCAATTTGAGGAAGCATGATTTGTCGGCTATAGCGTAGCAGTTGGTTGTCGTTCATTTTAGGTGTGCTGTGAGGTAAGTGGAGTGGCAATAATGCCAAAATACTTGACAGAGTGCAAAAGCTGATTATTATTAGCACTCGTATTGAGCGAGTGCTAATAAGTTTTTTAATTTTATTTTTTATTATTGTTAGGAGATATTTAAATGAATATACGCCCTTTACACGATCGTGTAATTGTTAAACGTGTTGAAGAAGAAACAACGACTGCAAGTGGTATTGTTTTACCGGGTTCGGCAACTGAAAAGCCAAGCGAAGGTGAAGTATTGGCAGTGGGTAATGGTAAACAATTAGATAACGGTGACGTACGCGCTTTGGAAGTAAAAGTTGGCGATAAAGTTTTATTCGGCAAATATTCCGGTTCGGAAGTAAAAGTTGACGGTGAAGAAGTCATCGTGATGCGTGAAGAAGACATTATGGGTATTTTGGGCTAAGTCCAAACATACCAAAGTTCATTAAATAATTTAACATAAATAGGTTAGGAAATAACATGGCAGCAAAAGAAGTAAAATTCGGTGATGATGCACGCTCACTAATGGTGAATGGCGTAAATGTTCTGGCAAATGCAGTAAAAGCAACCTTGGGGCCTAAAGGTCGCAATGCCGTTTTAGATAAAAGCTTTGGCGCACCGACTATCACTAAAGATGGTGTGTCAGTTGCGAAAGAAATCGAGTTAGCCGATAAGTTCGAAAATATGGGCGCGCAAATGGTGAAGGAAGTTGCTTCACAAACATCTGATGTTGCAGGTGATGGTACAACAACCGCAACCGTATTAGCGCAATCAATTGTTAACGAAGGCTTGAAGTCAGTTGCTGCGGGCATGAACCCAATGGACTTAAAGCGTGGTATTGATTTGGCTGTGACTAAATCAGTTGAGGCAATTATTGCGTCAGCAACACCTTGTACTGATAACAAAGCGATTTCTCAAGTCGGTACTATTTCTGCCAACTCTGATACATCAGTCGGTGAAATTATTGCGGAAGCAATGGAAAAAGTGGGTAAAGAAGGTGTTATTACCGTTGAAGAAGGTTCAGGTCTAAACAATGAATTAGATGTTGTGGAAGGCATGCAGTTTGACCGTGGTTATTTATCACCTTATTTCATCAATAATCAAGATAGCATGAGTGTTGAATTAGATGACCCGTTCATCTTGTTATTCGATAAAAAAATCTCTAATATCCGTGATTTATTGCCAATATTAGAAGGCGTTGCCAAAGCAGGCCGTCCTTTATTGATTATCGCAGAAGATGTTGATGGTGAAGCATTAGCGACATTAGTGGTCAACAATATGCGCGGTATCGTTAAAGTTGCCGCTGTGAAAGCACCAGGTTTTGGTGATCGTCGTAAAGCAATGTTGGAAGATATTGCAATTTTGACAGGTGGCACGGTTATTTCTGAAGAAATCGGATTATCTTTAGAAAAAGCAGAAATGGATCAGCTTGGTACGGCTAAAAAAGTACAAATTAGCAAAGAAAATACTGTAATTGTTGATGGTGCAGGCTCTGAAGACGCAATTAAAGGCCGTGTGACACAAATTCGTGCCCAAGCGGATGAAGCAACATCTGACTACGATAAAGAAAAACTACAAGAGCGTCTTGCTAAATTAGCAGGCGGTGTTGCAGTGATTAAAGTAGGCGCGGCAACTGAAGTTGAAATGAAAGAGAAAAAAGCACGCGTAGAAGATGCCTTGCATTCAACTCGTGCGGCAGTGGAAGAAGGTGTTGTTGCGGGCGGTGGTGTTGCCTTGGTTCGTGCTTTAAGTGCACTAGATGGCGTTGAAGGCGCAAACCACGATCAAAAAGTGGGGGTTGATATTTTACGTCGTGCGATGTCTGCACCTTTACGTCAAATTGTCACCAATGCCGGTGATGAAGCCTCTGTGGTTTTAAATGAAGTAGCGAAAGGCGAAGGTAACTTCGGCTATAACGCGGCGACTGGTGAATATGGCGATATGATTGAAATGGGAATCTTAGACCCTGCTAAAGTAACGCGTGCTGCATTGCAAAATGCGGCATCAGTTGCAGGCCTTATGATTACCACTGAAGTTATGGTTGCTGATGCGCCGGCTGATGAAGCGGCAGCTCCTGCAATGCCTGATATGGGCGGCATGGGCGGTATGGGTGGTATGGGCGGTATGATGTAAGCTAGCCTAAAAAAGCCTGCGCTTTTAAAAAAGCCCCGCTAGCGTGAGTTAGTGGGGCTTTTTTTATGCAGGTTAATTACGACGTTTTTTGTTTTTATAGCGTCGTTATGCGCACAATGGCTTATTTACATTGTACGTAATCAATGCCTTCTTTTCTTTTTTTGCCATTTTTGTAAAGCAAGCGATCATAGGCTTTATCTTCAGCAACCGGTGTTTTGGAGGCGTTAACGACAATGGGGTCGCCAATTGGTTTGCCATCAAGGTAACCGGTGCAAGAATAGGGTTTTGCATAGGTTATGCTACTGATGAGTGTGAGTGCTAATGCTGTAATAATTTTTTTCATTTTTATTCTCCTTATGGCCTGGTAAATCTGAATTAACTCAGTATTGGGCATATTTAATACTGAGTATCACGTAATGACCTGTCCATTCTATACCTATTTTGATTTGAATAAAATGCCGACTTAGAGCGATGCTGTTTTAGCATGTAAGGATTTAATGATATTTTGGCTCGCCCGATATTTTGGGGTAGGTGTGATGACTTGTTTGCGGCTATTTGGAGTGGCGCGGGGTGCTTATGTTAGCGTTGTAAATATTTATAAAAATAAGTTTCAATGGCTAGCATTTTGTGTTTAAACTCGGCTTTTGATGTGGCTTTATCATCTTTTATGCGTACAAAATGACGGCAACTATGTGCTTTACTCCAGGCAAAAATAGGCTTAACGTATTGCTCAAATTGAGCTAATGTCAGCATTTTACCTGCCATTTTTTTTGCATTTGGTATGTGTTGTAAGTCATGAGCGCGATGTTGTGGCCAAGCGGCGGCAATGTGTATTTGCTGCTCATAAAGCGTGATGGCATATAAATATTCAACCGCTCCTGTTTTTGCATCTGCCCAACAAGGCGGGTGGTCTAAGCCATTGCCTTTTAATTTTTTTTGCAAATAAGCGACTTGCCCTTGTAAGGATTGCTGTTGGTGTCGGCTCGCTTGCATTTGGGTGATAAGCTGTTCTATTGCCGTTGCTGAATCTGTTGCTATTCCCTGTTTTTTTAGTGCTTGGCTCAGTTGCTGATAAGCGTGTAGTTTACGGTTTAGCTCAGTATTTTTTTGTGCTAAAGGAATATTATCGGTAGCGGCCGATAATTTGGAAAAAAGCTGATCCAATTGCTGTTGGTTAAGAGGGGGACTAAAGCCGCCTGCTCGCATTAAGCGGCTTTCTAGCAGTTGTAAGCGTTTAAATGTGTCTGTTTTATCTTGTTTGATTTTAAGCACTTCGGCCTTGAGTGCGGTTGTTGTTTTTTGTTCTGCCGTTAAGGCTTGCTTGGTTTTTTGCAGTGTGGCTGTACTGACCAGCATTAATAAAAAAAACATGATAAAGCTAAGCTCATTCAGCGTTATGCCCAGTAAAAAAGAACGCCGGCTTGCATTAGAGCTCATGATGATTGCTTGTCGTTGTGTTATGGGTATTTTGTATTGTTTGGATAACTTCTTTTTGCAGTAGTGCCAGTGTGCTTCTGGATTTTTGCAGAATCTTGGCCATTTCCTCTTGGTGTTGTTTAGCAATTTCTAAGTCTTGTTGTGCAATGCTGCCAATATCGGCCAATAATTGCGCATGTTTTTCCATTTGTTGGTCAAACATATCAACGCGCTTTACGGCAGAGGTTACGTGAATGCTGAAGTCAGAAATTTGTTGTACTGTGGCACGGGTATGGCTTAATGCGGCACTGATTTCCTGTAAATCTTGGCTTATTTTGATGCCGGTTTGGCTGTGTTCTCCAAGCGGCTGAAAAGCCATTGCGATTTGCTCTGTAGAGAGTTTTATTTTTTGTGATAGCGTTGCCATATTATCAGGCAAGTGATTGACCGATTCCATGAGCCCTGCAAAGTTTTGTAACGCGATGCCGGATTGTACGGATTGCTCGCTTATATTGTCCGAAATTTGTTGCGTTTGTTTTGCTAACAAGGCGACCTCTTCGACGACCTTGGCAAAATCATTATTGACTTGGTTATGTGTTGTAAGTTGCTTATCAAAAGCACTGATGGACTGCGTTAAAATATCCATTTTTGCTGCACTATTGGTCATATTTCTGCCGATTGCCTGCGTGCTTTGTGTGATATGGCTTTGTTGGCTATTAAATTCTTGTAATTGTTGTTGAGTGCGTTCTAAATGTTGTTGCAGCAATGTTAAGGGCGGCATTAATTGTTCAATAAAAATATCCTCTGGGAGTTTGGTGTTGCGGATATTTTTTTCAAAAGCAGTGACGGCACCTCTGATGGACTGGGTAGTTAATTGGGTGTTTTTCTGTAATGTTTCTGCACTGGCTTCGGTATATTTATCAACAACCGAAGTCATTTCCTGCATGCTTTTAGCGGCGACGGTAACTGATTTTTGAATCGCTATTTGGGTTTCTTCGTGTGCAACATCGAGTTGCATAGAAATCAGCTTGGCTTTTCTAATTAATTCATTGGCGGCATGCTCTACCTCGGTCATCACATGGCGTTCAATACTGTTGAGATCTATTTGAAAATTATTGATAAAAATTCTGACCGCTAAACCAAAAATGGTGGTAATTAAGGCCAGGCTAAAATTGGCGGTCAATAAACCTGCTTCTAGGGTATCGCTTTGATAGAAATATAATGAAACCACTAAAGCGACTAGCGTTAACAGAAATCCCAAATAATAAACGCTGTCGGCAAATTGCTCAATAAAAGAACTGTCGGCACTGAGTAGGTAACCACGCCAAGTATAGAGCGCCATACAAAGCAACGGTAAAATCACGGCAAGTAGGGGGATATTAAAAAACTGCGGTAGGCACACGCTTAAAACGCCGCCTGCTAGAGCCAATACAAACATCTTGCGTACATCACGAATTAATCCTTGTTGTAATTTTTGATAGCTCATCAGCGTTATCCGTCAATTTTTTCAATCAGGGTCACATGCCCACCGATTGATTGGATAAAATCAGCCCAAAAAAAGGCGTGGCGTTTGGTTTGTAATGCTTCTTGTCCTGCTCGGCGCACATATAGAATATTGACCTCGGCATTTTGTAAATCGGTATGAATACGCTGGTAGTAACTGGTTTTTTGTAAGCGGTTAAAGTCCATTTGGCCGCGATAATGTGACCATTCTGGCGTGTGTTGTAGCATATCGGAAATAAGAATAATCTGTTTTTCTGCTGACTCATTACCAATCGGAAAGGCACTTAACGCCACGGTTTGAAAAATTTCCATGATGGGGGATGATTTAGCATGGCTC
>JALSIU010000321.1 GCA_026989715.1 Methylomonas sp. | reverse complement strand
TGTGCCTATTTTTACGCCTTGAAACGGAACAAAAATCCTGCGTTTTGGGATTTTATTCGTAGTCTTAAAGTCATTTTAACTTTGTGCAGTTGTTTTATGTGCGTTTTTCACGTTAAGTTTTGGAGTTGCAATGTTAGATCATTCGGAATCTAGGCAATTTATCCGTATGGATGTGTCTTGTGAATTGACTTATAAGTTTCCTGATTCGGATCAGTTATTTATAGGGCAATGCTTGAATTTAAGTGGGTCAGGAGTGCTGTTTACCTCCGAAAATTTGGTAAAAACCGGTGTTGCCTTGGAGCTTACCATTGCGCCTAATAATTCATTAACCCCGCCTATGAAAGCTTATGTCGAGGTTATTCGTACTAAGGAAGTACAACCTGGTTTGTATGAGATTGCCTCGGAAATAAAAGGCATTAAGGAAGTTTAATTAAAATATATGGCAAAAGTTGCCCCGGTTAATAAGTCGTTTTGTTTGCAAAATATTTGCGAAACAAACTATAAGAAAATTTTTTATTTGCTACCCAATTTGATGCATATTGAAGTATCTGCACAAGGCTTTGCTAATGGCAAGCCTGCATTGTATGTGCAAATACTTGAACAAACCGCCTATACTAAAACGATTCAGCTTAGCCATTATTTTGAAAATGAGGCAAAACATAGGGTGTTAGAGCCTGCGGTTAAAATACGTTTGTATTTTGATGTTTGCATTGCCGAAGTGTTGCGAGATTATAAGCGGGTTGAAGTGAGTGATGCCATTGTGGATATTAGCCGCAGTAAAGATATTATGGATTATAAATGGCGTTTAAATTATTTTTTAGAAAAATGGTTGGATCATTGTTTGAAAACGAAATATTCTTTTGTTGTTGATGAAAAGGTGGTTTAACGCATTGAGGTGTCAGTGGCTAAGCCATTTTTGTTTGACTTTATCAATATGTAGAAACGTATTGAACCTATTTTCTTAAAATTTTTTTCATATATGCTTATTCAGTCTACCTTTAAAGCGGCGTGGTGGTTAAATAATGCCCATTTGCAAACTATTTACCCCTCTTTATTTCGCCGTCCTCCATCGCCGGTTATTAAGCGCGAGCGGTTGCTCACTGAAGATGATGACTTTCTTGATATTGATTTTTGCGGTGAAGGTGATCAGCCACTGGTCATGTTGTTGCATGGTTTGACCGGCAGTTCGCAATCAGGCTATATCAAAGGCTTACAACAAGCTTTGTTACAGCAAGGTTTTCGTTCGGTTGCGTTGAATTTTCGGGGTTGTAGTGGTGAATATAATCATTCATCTCGTTGTTATCATTCCGGTGAGACGGGAGATATTGATTTTCTCTATCGTACCTTACGCCAACGTGAGCCTGAGGTGCAAATGGCGGCAGTAGGGTTTTCTTTGGGAGGCAATGTACTGTTGAAGTGGTTGGGTGAACAAGGTGGTCAGTTGAACTTATTTGCTGCCACGGCGGTTTCGGTACCATTAGTCTTAAGTGCTTGTGCCAGTAAATTGGATAAAGGTTTTTCAAAACTTTATCGAGCTAGTTTATTGCGTGAATTAAAAGATTATGTACGCTTAAAACAATTACATCTTGAGGCGTTGGGTAAAACGCAGGAGGCTGATGTTTTAAGGCAAATTGGAGATTTGGATGGTATTGAATCTTTTTGGCAGTATGATAATCAGGTCATTGCTAAGTTATATGATTTTGCCAATGTAGAGGATTATTATCATCGCTCTAGTTCACGGCAGTTTTTACGCAATATTGCCGTTCCGACGCTTTTAATTCAAGCAAAAGATGATCCTTTTATGACGCCGGAAGTACTGCCTGAACTGAGCGAATTATCTACTGCCGTTAATTTGGAAATAAGCAATACGGGGGGGCATGTTGGTTTTGTGGCAGGCAACTCGCCTTGGCGCGCCATTTATTGGTTAGAGCAGCGTATTCCTGAATTTTTACAGCAGCAATTAGCCTATGTATAAAATATGTTTTTTTGTGCCTGCAACCCACTTGGAGCTTGTTAAGCAAGCTTTGTTTAATCAAGGTGCCGGTAAAATAGGTGACTATGATGGTTGTGCATGGCAAACCTTAGGAGAAGGGCAGTTTAGGCCTTTGCAAGGAAGTGCGCCCTTTATTGGTGAGGTTGATAATATAACAACACTAGCAGAGTATAAAGTAGAAATGGTGTGTGCTGATGGCTTGATTAAGCAAGCTGTACAAGCCTTGTTACTTGCACATCCATATCAAGAGCCTGCCTATGAAGTTTATAAAATATTAATGCTTGATGATTTAGGGGGCTAGGCAAAAGCCGCCTGTATTGTTTTATCAGTACAGGCTGATGCATTGATTTTATTGATTATTCCGGTTGTTTATGAGGCAGTGTTACGTCCGTAATGATGCCTGCTTCAGGGTTGTTAAATATGTCTTTATCCAGCTCATTTTCTCCATGAGCTACAATGCAGGTGACTGTTGCATCACCTGTAATATTCACAACAGTACGAATCATATCTAATAAGCGATCTACACCTAAAATTAACCCAATACCTTCGACAGGCAATCCTACTTGATTAAAAACCATTGCTAGCATAATTAAACCTACACCCGGTACGCCGGCCGTGCCGATTGAGGCTAAAACGGACATGCCGATAATGGTTAAATATTGCATCATGCCTAGCTCAATACCGTAGACGTTAGCAATAAAAACAGTGGCAACACCTTGCATGATGGCTGTGCCATCCATATTGATAGTTGCTCCAAAAGGGATGGTAAATGAGGCAATGGAATTATGTACACCTAGGCGTTTTTCGACGGCTTGTAAGGTGACGGGAATGGTTGCATTAGAGCTAGCGGTGCTAAAAGCAAAGATTTGTGCGGAACGCATTTTTTTAAAAAATACCCTTGGACTCAGGCGGGTCATTAGCATCAGTAATAAATTTAATGTACCCAGTGCGTGCAACAGTAAACAGGCTACGACTACTGAAAAATAGCCAATCATAGGTAAAATTAAGCCGATGCCTTGTTCGGAGAATGTTTTAGCCATAAGGCAAAAAACGCCAATCGGTGCAAAGTCCATTACGATGGTTACAACTTGCATCATCACTTCATTCATCTTTTCAGCACCGTTAGCGATGCTTTGGCCAGCCTGTCCTGTGGTGAGCATAGCAATGGCAAATAAAATAACAAAGAAAATAATTTGCAACATATCGCCATTTGCAAATGCAGTGATAGGATTGCTAGGAACGATATTAATAAAAACATCTGTTAAAGGCGGCGCTTCTTTAACGGCAAAACCGGTATTTTCAATAATATGAGTCTCTTCTCCTTTGCCGGGGGCGATTATGATGGCGGTTACTAGAGCCAGTGTGATGGCCATTGCGGTCGTTAGCATATAGAGCAAAAAGGCTTTGAGACCCACGCGCCCAAGCATGCCAACATCACCGATACCACAAACACCACATATTAATGAAAAAGTGACTAAGGGGACGACCAGCATTTTTAATGCATTGATAAACATTTTTCCAATCACATGAAATAGTCCTTGCACAAGGTAGATTTGCACAAAGGTGTTATCGGCAGCAAAGCCATTTAATGCGCTACCAAGTACTAAGCCGATTCCCATGGCAATGAGTATTTTTGTGGTAATGGACATTTTTTCTTGCATGGGGATTCCTTGATTTGGTTTTGTAGCTGGGTAAATAATTTGTCAGGGTAGTGAAAAAAAGCTAAGGGGTCAATTTTTGTGCGTGTTGTGTATTTGTCAAATTGGCATGACAGTATACCTGACAAACTTGTCTGTAGGGCTATGACAGTTGTGTCAGGGCTGTTGTTATTTTGCATTAGATAAATGTTAGTTAGGTAAGTATTATAAAAATTTAAATAAAAAAATTAGTGAAATATTTATTTAAAATCAATGAGATATTTTGTTTTTTTGAGTCAATAAGGTTTGGGGTTAATTCTGGCATGCAGGTTGCTCTACTTGAGGTAATGCAAGTATAGGTGGATAAGCGAGTGACTTAAACAGGAGGACAAAATGATTCAAAGAATACTGTTACTGACTATGGCTTTGTTATTTATTGTTGAGATATTTTCAGGTGCGATAAGTAAGACGCTGATTCCTGCGAAAGGGATCCTAGTACATGAGAAGGCATCAGAGCTTGCATCTTATAAGACGTTAAGTAAAGAGCGAGCGAGCGGTAAGTATCAGGGGGGTTATAAAGTATGGTTTGATATGCCGCAATTTGCTAAGAATGTAAATAATACAGATATATTAGTTACTGAGTATTTTGATGTAGACAATATTCAGGATACATATCATGGGAATATGGACGGCTATGTAAATAGAAAAATTTATGGTGGTAGATTCTGGTATTTCTATGATAGAAATGCCTTTCTTGGTATCAGGCAGGTTGACTTATGGGATAGTGTGAATATAGAGAGTTTACAGGTAAGCTATGCGCTTACGGTTGAGTATTTTAATGAGCAAGCGGTTTTAGGTATATATCAAGTGCCAATTAACAACATAGGTATATCTTCAACTGTACCGGAACCGGAATTGCTTGTGATGTTAGCTGTTGGTTTATTAGGTATTTGTTATAAAAAGCAACGCACTTTATTATTTCCTATCCCTTCGCACTTTAGCACTTGATATTGGCGATGGCTATAAGGTAATAACAGTTCATTTGTGGGAAAGAATGTACCTTTTGCAGTCGTTGCTTTAATGTCAATAAATTGTTCAAAGGTAAATCCGCTTTGTTGCTAGTATCATCGTTGCGTTATGTAAAGTTACCTGAGTTTAAAATGCGAGCTGGTTATTTTCTTATAACTAAAATAATGGCTAAAGCCAGCTTAACTTTTTGTTAAGCTGGCTTTTTTGTTGTTGCCGGTGCATAATTTTTTGGTTAAGAAGTATCTTGGGTACTTTAAGTCATTCGTTTTTAGGTTAGGTATGGGTAAGCAAATCAAGGCAGTTTCTTTAATTTCAGGTGGATTGGACTCTATGTTGGCAACGAAAGCCATTATGGAGCAAGGGGTGCACGTTGAAGGTATCAATTTTTTTACAGGTTTTTGTGTTGAAGGACATACGCATGCTATCCGTAAAAAAGATAAGGTAAAGCCAAAGCGTAATAATTCTTTATGGGTGGCTGAAACTTTAGGTATAAAACTGCACATTATTGATATTATTGAAGAGTATAAGGATGTTTTGATTAATCCTAAGCATGGTTACGGTGCGAATATGAACCCTTGCTTGGATTGTAAGATTTTTATGGTTAATAAAGCGAAGCAGTGGATGCAGGAAAATGATTTTGACTTTATTATTACCGGTGAGGTGATGGGGCAACGGCCGATGTCGCAACGCCGAGAAACCATGCCGATTATTGCCGCTGAATCAGGTGCGGACGATCGCTTGGTGCGGCCTTTATGTGCGCAAAATTTACCCGCCACTTTGCCTGAGCGGGAAGGTTGGATTAGTCGTGATGAGTTGTTTGATTTTAGCGGCCGTTCTCGTAAGCCGCAAATGGCTTTGGCTGAGCAATATGGATTGGAAGATTATTCGCAACCGGCGGGAGGGTGCTGTTTTCTGACAGATGAAAGCTATTCAGCGAAGTTGGTTGATTTATGGAAGGCGCGGGGTAGCAAAGAATATGATTTAGATGATGTTATGCTACTAAAGGTTGGACGGCATATTCGTCCTAATAATGATTATAAAATCATTGTGGCGCGAGAAGATGGTGAGGCGCGTTTTATGCAGGGATATAAGAAAAATTATATCAATATGAACTGTGCCAGTCATCGTGGGCCATTAGCATTAATAGATGGAGAGCCGAGTGCTGAGGATTTATACCAGGCTGCACAAATTGTGGCACGCTATGGGCAGGGCAGAGAGGCCGATTTAGTGGAGGTGGCAGTAAGGGACTTGGCGGGGAATGAATCTATTTTACAGGTTAAGCCGCTGGCGGCAGATGAGTTACCTAAGGAATGGTTTGTATGAGTGGGTATGACTTAGATGCGCGTAGGTTATTGTGCCCGTTGCCTGTTATTCGTACGCAGGATAAGGTAAAGCTGTTACGCCCTGGTGATGTGTTGCAGGTTATTTGTACTGATCCGGGTGTTATGCAGGATATTCCGGCTTGGTGTCGCATTAATGGGCATAAGGTTTTAGAAACGAGGGTCGATGAATATGAATATATTATTATTTTGCAAGTTGGTGCGTAATGGCTGAAGTTTATGATGTGCGAGAACATACTAAGCTAAAAAATAGAGTGACGATTGTTGGTGCGTTAGTTAATGTTTTTTTAAGCATCATAAAAATAGGTTTTGGTGTATTAGGGCAGTCAGCGGCTTTGATTGCAGACGGTGTGCATTCATTGTCTGATTTGGCAAGTGATTTGCTGGTGTTGGTGGCAGTGAAGTTAGGTGCGCGTGAGGCAGATCATGATCATCCTTATGGGCATCGCCGTTTTGAAACTATTGCGACAGCGATATTAGGTATGGGGTTAATTGCAATTGCAGGTGGCATTGCTTGGGATGTTTATGAGCGGTTATTGCAACCTGAGCGAATGCTTATTCCTAAGCCAAGTGCGCTAGGCATCGCTGCGATTTCAATTTTATCTAATGAATGGTTGTATCAATATACAAAACGGGTTGCAACGATAACTCGTTCAAAATTATTACTGGCGAATGCTTGGCACCATCGTAGTGATGCTATTTCTTCAATTGTTGTGTTAATTGGTGTGGCGGCATCCTTATTAGGTTATGTTTGGGCGGATGCACTAGCCGCGGTATTGGTTGCTTTAATGGTAGTAAAAATTGGAGTTAATTTAGTATCTGATAGTATTAAAGAATTGGTAGATACTGGGCTATCAGTGAGTGTAGTGGATAAAATTCGCGCGGAGATTATGGCTACCGAAGGCGTGAAAGATATTCATTTGTTGCGTACTCGGCAAATGGGCGAGGATGCTTTGGTGGATGCGCATATTGTTGTTGATTCTCGTATTAGTGTATCCGAGGGGCATATGATTGGTGATGTCGTGCGGGATGTGCTGATTGATCGTTTTGATGATGTGCAAGAAGTATTGGTACATATTGATCCTGAAAATGATGAATATAGCATGCATGCAGAAACTCCTTTGTTACGCGAGGATATAGATAAATTATTACGCGAGTATTTGGCAGAAAATTACCCTTTAATTAATGGCTTTAGAATTCACTATATTAAAGGTAAGGTAGAGATTGAGGTGATATTGCCACACACCATGTTTAGTTTGTCGAAGCAGGTGGAGACGATTAAGAAGCGTTGTTTGGTGCTGGAGCAAGAAATTGAGCAAATAACAAGGGTGCTTGTGTTTTTTAAAGCGTAGGGCTGAAGGATGAAATAACATCCGCAACTGATGTAGAATTTTTGTTCCTTGATATAGAAAGTGAGAGATGGTTATGGCGGTTGGTAATACAAAGCTTCCAATTATGCATGCAGTGGCAGGCATTAAGTTGGGAACAGCTTGCGCGGGCATTAAGCAGACTAAGCATGATGATTTGTTGTTGGTAGAGATGGAGGAGGGAGCAACTTGTGCAGCTGTATTTACTCAGAATGCATTTTGTGCAGCGCCTGTGCATGTAGCGCGTAAACATTTGGAGAGTCGGCCGCGTTATTTGTTGGTTAATTCCGGTAATGCTAATGCAGGAACAGGTGAGCAAGGAATGCTTGATGCACAAACGAGCTGTCGTGAGGTAGCGGCATTGCATAATATTCATGCTGAGCAAGTATTGCCTTTTTCAACAGGTGTTATTGGCGAGGTATTGCCGGTTGCTAAGGTTGTGGCGGCTTTACCCAATGTGAGCTCGTGTTTGCAAGAGGATAATTGGGCTAAAGCCGCGCATGCTATTATGACTACTGATACCTTTGCTAAGGGGTATTCAAAAGTTATTGAGATTGAAGGGCAGTTGCTCACAATTACGGGAATATCTAAAGGGGCTGGCATGATTCAGCCTAATATGGCGACGATGTTAGGCTTTATTGCAACGGATGCTAAAATTTCACAAGCTAACTTACAAAAGTGCTTAGAGGTTGCCGTCGAGCAGTCCTTTAATCGTATTACCGTTGATAGTGATACATCGACCAATGATGCGTGTGTGTTGATGGCTAGTGGTAAAAGTGCTGTGCCTGAAATTAAAGAGGGCGGTGCGGCAATGCTTTTGTTTCAAGAGGCTCTGCAAGATGCTTGTATGCATTTAGCTGAGGCTATTATTAGAGATGGTGAAGGAGCGACCAAATTAATTAAAATTAAAGTGCAGCAAGCTGTGTCGGAAGCAGAGGCCGTTTTGGTGGCCAAAACAATTGCTCATTCTCCTTTGGTGAAAACGGCTTTTTTTGCAAGTGACCCTAACTGGGGGCGTATCTTGGCGGCTGTTGGTCGCGCAAATGTTTCTCAGTTGGATGTTGAGCGCATTGCTATTTATTTGGATGATGTCTGTATTGTTGAAAATGGTGGACGAGCAGCGGCGTATACTGAGGCGGCAGGACAAAAAATAATGGATCAAGAAGAAATTACTGTTACTGTGGTATTGGGGCGTGGCGAAATGCAACAACAAGTACTGACCTGCGACTTTTCTTATGATTATGTGCGTATTAATGCTGAGTACCGTACTTAAATTACGTGGCTCGTTAAGTGATGGTGCGTGTGGCAAGGGTTGATGTAGCTGTTGGCGTGATCCGTGATGTATCGGGACGAATATTAATTTCGAAGCGATTGGCAGGGGCGCACCAAGGCGGTTTATGGGAGTTTCCTGGTGGTAAATTTGAAAATCATGAAACAGCGGCACAGGCTTTAAGTCGAGAGCTATTTGAAGAGCTAAATATAACAGTTAAAAATTCCAGCCCATTAATTAGGATTAATTTTGATTACCCAGAGGCGAAAGTCCGTTTGCATGTACGTACGGTAGATGGCTTTGTGGGTGAGGTGATTGCTAAGGAAGGGCAGTTATTTAAATGGGTATCTTTACAGGAAATAAATGCATATCAATTTCCTGAGGCTAATAAAGCAATCTTGTCTGCCATTAAATTAAGTCGTCACTATGCGATTATTAATACTAGTGATATGTTGCAAGCGATGGATGAGCTAGAGTGTGTGGCGGGGCAGGGTGTTAGTTTGGTGCAGATTAGGGCAAAGGAGTTGTCTGGAGTGGATGCATTTATATATATGGATGCAGTAAGGGAGAGGTGCAAAGAATTAAATTTAGATTATCTGCTTAATTCGCAGATGCATGTTAATAAATTGCTTGATGAGGGTGTGCATTTAAGTTCATTAGATTTAATGGCTTTGTATGAGCGGCCTGAAACTTCTGGCTTAGTGGCGGCTTCATGCCATAACTTACCAGAATTGCTTAAGGCAGAGCAGTTGGGTTTGGATTTTGTTGTATTGTCGCCAGTTAAAAAAACAGGCTCCCATCCAGAGGCTGAGGCTTTAGGGTGGCAGAAATTTTCAGGGTGGGTGGCGTGCGTTAATATTCCTGTATTTGCATTAGGTGGCATGGCGCTTCAAGATTATGAGCAAG
>JALSIU010000320.1 GCA_026989715.1 Methylomonas sp. | reverse complement strand
AGGCTTGATTATAATTTGACCAGTTTTTTAGTTTATATTGTTGTTTCTTTTTGCTCTTCATATCCTAGAATATGGGGATTACAATGATTTATGCAACAAAGCCATTATGCAATGGAAATATCCTTATGATTTACAATGATATGATCAATTAAAGCATGTTGAGCGTTATCAAACATAAGGCCATAATTAATGCTACTTTTTGCATTCTGACATACTCTGATGACTTTCGCTTTAACTTTATGTGTAGATTGTTTGTCTAACATGATGTTGAGCGTTATTTTGGCTTTTAGAGGTAGTTTCTGTGCGGTGTCGATACGCGCGCCTGTTGAGCTGATATCTATAATTTTTGCAAAGGTATATTGATTGGATTTGAGTAAATTTTTGAGAATAAGGTGGGCAGTCAGTGCGTCTTTTGTATAGCGGACGGCCTTGCGTTGATTGGTTGAAGCGCGGCGTTCCGAATTACGTCGTTCTGGTGCGCGCCGGGCTATGCTAGTGGATGCTGAGTTATTATGGGTCATATGTGTATTTTCTGTAATAACTATGTATAAGGTATTATAGTGCGCTGTATGATTATGGTGATTAACATTGCTGCCATTAGGTACGTTGCAAATAAAAAGTTGGCATCATTTTAAATTTGTTTCCGCTCTAATGTTGATTAATACAATAATACAAATGTATTGTGTAATAATAGTCAATATTAATAAATCCCCCAAAGAATTTTTTTAATTTTAAGGGATACTCGGTAAAAAACAATCAATATAGTCATGATAGTCATGTTTTTTATGCGGGTGGTGGTTTTGGTTTTAATTTAACTTAAATTATATTTAGTATTTTTAACCTTATATTTTAAGTATGATTTCGCGTAATTTTTGGTAAGAAAAGTGAATTAAGAGGGTGAGAATTCAAGTGCATCGGTTACACATAATATTATTGTTATTATACGGCCTTTGTGGGGCTCAAAGTTTTGCGGATCATCCACAACAAATACAGATTGTTTATTTTACGCAAGAAGTCGCGCCTCCTGCTGCTTTGTCAAATTTAGAGCCCTATATTGCCGATAAGGGTTTGCAAGGGGCTTTATTGGGCTTGAAGGATAATAATACGACCGGGCAATTTACGGGACAAAACTATGTTTTAAAACAAGTTATTGTGCCGCAACAGGGAGATGTTGGCCAAGCTTATGCTGAATTGTTGCAAGCCGGCTATCAATTGATTATTGCAAATTTACCGGCTGATAAATTACGACAAATTCATCAGTTAAATAAAGAGCAGGCATTGATATTTGATGTCTTTACACGCACGGATATATTCCGTTATAGCCAGTGCTTGGGTGATGTATTGCATTTATTGCCTAGTCGAGCTATGCGTGCTGATGCTTTAGCGCAGTATATGTTGAAGAAACGCTGGCGACGTTGGTTTTTGGTGACAGGTGCGATGCCTGAGGATGTGCTTTATGCGCAGGCAATTAAACGTGCCGCTAAGCGTTTCGGTATGAAAATAGTAGCAGAAAAGCGATGGTTACATACTTATGATGCACGTCGCACAGCACAGTCTGATATTCCTGTATTAACGCAAGTAGAAGACTATGACGTATTGATTGTGGCGGATGAGCAAGGTTTGTTTGGTGAATATATCAGTTATCGTAGTTGGTTGCCTAGGCCTGTTATAGGAACGCAAGGCTTGGTGGCGACGGCATGGCATGCAACACATGAACAATGGGGGGCGGTACAAATTCAAAATCGCTTTAAAGAGATGGTAGGGCGTAAAATGACGGAGCAGGATTATGCCGCTTATTTAGCCGTACGTTCAATTGGTGAAGCGGTGACTCGAACACATTTGTTAGCCGCGAGCCAAGTAAAGGCTTATTTATTAAGCGAGCAATTTAAGTTACAAGGTTATAAAGGTAAGCCATTAACATTTAGGTCGTGGAATGGCCAGTTGCGGCAACCTGTTTTATTAGCGGCACCTAAATCGTTGGTGGCTGTCCCACCATTAGAGGGTTTTTTACACCCTAAAAATGTATTAGATACTTTAGGTTATGATCAGCCGGAAGTACATTGTCAATAGGTAAAGAGTAGATGATTAAGTTTATCGTATTAAGCTGTATTATGGCCTGCGCACCTTTTATTGCGTCGGCAGAAACCGTATTGGTTACTTTGGAAAAGGATAACGCGATTGCATTGGTTGACCCCATTGCCGGTAAACTGATTAAAACGGTTAATATTGGACAGCGGCCGCGCGGGATACAATTGAGTCCTGATAAACAGAGCTTGTATGTTGCTACCAGCGATGATAATACTGTTTTGGAACTGGATGCTAAGAGTTTGCAGCTTAAAGCAAAGCTACCTTCAGGTGAAGATCCGGAAACATTTGCGCTTAATGCACTTGGTAGCAGAATGTATGTCTCTAATGAGGATGATAATCAAGTGACGGTAATTGATTTGCTTAATAAACAAGCGATTGCAACAATTTCTGTGGGAGTGGAGCCTGAAGGTATCGCTGTGAGTCCGGATAATCAATGGGTGGTGAGTGCTTCTGAGACAACGAATATGGTGCATTGGATAGAGGTTGCCAGTCATGAAATTAAAGAGAATAGCTTGGTTGATCCACGCCCTAGGGCTTTGACTTTTACCGCAGATAGCCAGCAGTTATGGGTAACTTCAGAAATAGAGGGAACTTTGATGATTTTTGATGTGGCCACTAAGAAAATCATAAAACGTATCCGTTTTGCTATTCCAGGAGTTGGCCAAGAAAAAATACAGCCTGTTGGTGTGGTGATAGATAAGCGACGGCAATGGGGGTATGTTGCGTTAGGGCCGGCTAATCGAGTTGCAGTTGTCAATGCACAAACCTTTGCAGTAGAAAAATATTTATTGGTTGGTGCGCGTGTTTGGAATTTGGCTTTCTCTCCACAGCAGAAACGTTTGTATACTACTAATGGTGTGAGTCATGATATTTCCATTATTGATTTGCATGAACATAAGGTTGTTAAGTCGGTTGCGGTAGGTCGTTACCCTTGGGGTGTTGCGGTGTTGCCATGAGTGAATGTGCCTTAAAAATTGCGGATTTAAGTTTCGCTTATGGTAAAAAACAGGTGTTGCGTCATGTGAGCTTGGAGGTTAATGTTGGTCAGTGCTGTATTTTATTGGGGCCAAATGGCGCGGGTAAGAGTACTTTATTTGCGCTGATTACGCGTTTGTATGATTATCGGCAAGGCTGTATTGAATTGGCTGGCTTTAATGTGCAAAAGCAGCCTTTAAAAGCATTGGCACAACTAGGGGTTGTGTTTCAGCAAACAACATTAGATTTGGATTTGAGTGTACAGCAAAATTTGCGGTATCATGCGGCGTTGCAAGGTATGAGTAGTAAAAAGGCAAGATTGGGCATTCAGGAGCAGTTAGAACGCTTAGGGATGTATGAGCGACGTAAAGAGATAGTAAGGCAACTTAATGGGGGGCATCGGCGGCGTGTGGAAATTGCTCGAGCATTATTGCATAAACCTAGCATACTTTTACTGGATGAGCCGACAGTGGGCTTGGATGTACCAAGTCGGCAATCAATCGTGCAACATGTACATCAATTAACGGAAGATACCCATTTAGCTGTCCTTTGGGCAACACATTTGCTGGATGAAATAAATGAGATGGATTATTTGGCTGTGATTCACCAAGGCGTGATGCAAGCACAAGGCACTACTTCTGCCATCAATGCACAGCTTGCAACCGATAGTATTCAGGATGCTTTTTTTAAATTGACTCAAGGGGAGTAGGGGTTAGGGCTAATGCGTATTTTTCATTATTGGTTTGCCTTGTGGGGAATTGTCTCTAGAGAGTTGTTGCGCTTTGTTAAGCAGAAAGAACGATTTTTATCGGCACTGGTTCGCCCTTTGATTTGGTTGTTTATTTTTGCGGCCGGCTTTCGGGCGGCATTAGGTATCGCTATCATTCCGCCGTATGAGACCTATATACTTTATGAGGTTTATATTACACCGGGGCTCATGGGGATGATTCAACTATTTAATGGTATGCAGAGCTCATTATCAATGGTCTATGATCGTGAAATGGGGAGTATGCGTATATTATTGGTAAGCCCTTTGCCGCGCTGGTTTTTGTTGCTAGCTAAATTATTGGCTGGTGTTTGTGTATCTATTTTGCAAGTGTATGTTTTTTTAGGCATTGCATGGTTTTATGATATTCAGGCACCTATGCAAGGTTATTTATGGGTGTTGCCTGCCTTGGTATTGACTGGGCTTATGTTGGGGGCGTTAGGTTTGTTGTTGTCTTCATTTATCAAGCAACTAGAAAACTTTGCTGGGGTAATGAACTTTGTGATTTTTCCTATGTTTTTTATGTCTACTGCATTGTACCCTTTGTGGAAATTGCAGGAAGCGAGTAAATGGTTGTATACGTTGGCAGAGTACAACCCTTTTTCTCAGGCAGTGGAACTAATACGCTTTGCATTGTATGGACAACTTAATCAAATGGCTGCCGTGTATACTGCAAGTGCATTTATATTGTTTTTGATACTTGCTATCATAGGCTATAACCCGTCCAAAGGAATGATGCAACGAAAGGCACGATGATTTCGTTTGTATGAATAACAAAACGAGGATGATGTGAGAAACTCTTTTTATTTGGTGATACCTGAGCAACAGGCAGATCCAGTGCGCTTGAAGCTGTATGAGGAAGCGGCATTGGCGCAGTGGATAGAAGAACTACCTATTGTTAACTTAGGGCTTTCTACGCGCTTAATGCATGATTTTATATTAGAGAGTAATAAATTAATTATGAGTGCGCAACAGCGCATGGACTTTTTGGAGTTGATTCGGCCGCACTATCTTATTATTGAAGGTGATATGCGTTCAAGGTTAATGAACTCAGGCTTTCCTAAGAGTGAAAGTGAACAAAAAATTCATCATGTTCTCGTAGAGATGGAGCGTGCATACACGATTGCTTATTGGATCGTGGTAAAGAATCAAACAAAGCGTGGTATTGGTTGGTTTCAGGGAAAGCATGCGGCACTAGCCATCCAGCGTACCATTAGAGGCCTTAGTAGCATTGTCATGAGTCATTATATCATGAGTTTGCCGGTACCTGAGTGGGTGTGGATAGATATACATTCTTTATACAAGTTGGGAGTAAAACAAAAAAAAGAAACGACTAAAATTGTTAGTATCGCCTCTTTGATGCAGCATAATGGTTCTATACAAGATAGTTATAAGCAAATTCTTTTATTAAGTTTGGCAGATTCAACTGGCCTGATGCCTAAAGAAATACAACAGGTTTATGAGTTTTCAGGAACATTGGCACCGCTTGTTACTTTTGAAAAAACAGCAACAAAAGAGCAAGATTGTTTGTGCATTATTTTACAAGATGAAGATTTGCCACCAAGGTTTATTGCAAAAAATGAGCAATTGAAAGAAGATTTAGTGCTTTATATTAACTTTAAAAAGTTATATAAAGTGCTGGCTAAAAAGGAAAAGCTAAAAAGTGATGTAGAAGGTCGTTATAGTAGCGTTGAGTTGTTAAGTGGCGTAGAGACTTTACCGATAGAGTTATTGTTTTATTTAGAGGCTCGTTGGAGCGGAGTGCGGTTAAGTGGGGCTGCGTTATTTGCAGATAGGCTTAGCAGGTATTTTGCGATAGGATTAGATGCCGCTTATGAATTGCAATCGGCTGCTAGTGCGAGCCTGCATGAGTCGGAACAAGAATACCTTGCGGAATCAGACTCTAAAACGGCTTTAATGTGTACTTTTGATAAGCCGGGAAGGCTGTCTATTGGGAGTTTGATTAGTTTTAGAAAAACGAATCAGCCTGAACATAAGCGTTCAATTGGGGTGGTTAATAAAATTAGCGTACAAAAAGGAACGGATAAAATTCAGTTCGAGATTATGCTTTTGACGCACCGTGCTCATGTTGTTATGTATAGCATGATGCCTGAGGAAGGGGAGCATAAAAAATACAAGGCATTGATTTATGGTATTAAGGTTGAAGGTGCTGAAGAGCGTAGTATGTTGATTGTTGAATCTTTTATGCTGAAAGAACAGAGTATTGTCAGGCTTTATTTGAATGATAATAATTTTCCGATCGTTTTGCGGGATAGAAAAAATATTGGTGTGGGCTATTGGCAATTTGATTGTCGCCAATTGGAAGAACAAGTGGTTGCAACAACAAGCAACAAAGGTTACGATTTCACCTAGTTGCAATAAACAACTAGATTTAATAATAAGAAAAATTAAAAGAACATTACATTAAAGAGGTGTCACATGAGTGAAGAAAAGTCAACTGAAGAAGTCATAGAAAATATTAAAGAAACTGTTGAAGATGCAGTCGAAACTGTGGAAGAAGCCGTTGAAGACACGGTCGATGCAGCATTGCCTCCCTTGTTAAAATTAAAACAAGAAAATCCAAAGGTGTTTTTTGGCGGCATTGCAGGGATTGTGGCTGTATTAGGGATATTTTTTATGTCGGGTGGTGATTCTAAAACGGGGCATATTCAGCAGGCGGCTCTTTCAGTGGGGCAGACTTATACATTACAAGCCCCTAATTCCTTGTCTGATACGTCATTGAAAATTTTGAAAATACCAGGCCAAATGGCCTCATTTGATAACGATGAGGATGTGATTTGTAAGGCACCTTCAGGTACGCGGGTTGTGATTAGAAGTTTTCAAGAGGCATTTGGTAAGAAAAATCTTTTTGCTCAAGTTGAGATTCCTGATGCTGTCTCTGATTGTCGTGCCGGCGTAAAAGGCTGGACATTGTCAGTTAATTTGAAGTAATTGTTGACAGGAATTAAGAAACCCTTATAATAATCAATTCAAACAGGGCGGGAATAGCTCAGTGGTAGAGCACAACCTTGCCAAGGTTGGGGTCGCGAGTTCGAACCTCGTTTCCCGCTCCATAAGGTATACAAAAAAGCCGTGCAATAGCACGGCTTTTTTTATTAAAGGCTGCGTAGCAAAGTGGTTATGCAGTGGCCTGCAAAGCCATCTACAGCGGTTCGATTCCGCTCGCAGCCTCCATATTAATTTTTTCTTTTCTGTTTGAAAGAAAAGAAACCATCATCATGCGGGAATAGCTCAGTGGTAGAGCACAACCTTGCCAAGGTTGGGGTCGCGAGTTCGAACCTCGTTTCCCGCTCCATAATTTCATTTTTTAAAGCATTTAGCTTTGCTAATGAGCCTCAGAATAGCCTAAAGTATTTTTCCTGCAAAACTTATGGCCATTAACCCAGCTATTTTGCATTTGTTACAAAGAATATCGAGCTTGGCTATTGTTTCCGAAGGCTAGGTTAAGTTGTTTATTGTCGTGATTGTGCACTGCACTAGAATAGAAATTACCTTCAGTTTAATTGATAACCACTTCATGATGTAAGTGAGGGTTGGTTTGTGCTTCTAAACTTGATTTTGCGCCTGCTTTAGCCAATGCTACACTGATTCTTTTTAATGACGGGAATAGTAGTGCGATATCTAGTGGTCTGCGACCTTTTTTGTTGGGTAAGTTAAGGTTGGCACCTGCCTCCATTAATAACTGTATCGCTTCTGTTTGGTTATTTTGGATGGCGGCACAAAGCGGTGTTGCATCGCAATGGTTGAGTGCGTTGATGTCACAGCCTTTATTGAGAAGGTAATGGATAAAGTTAATATTATTTGCATAGCATGCTAAGTGCAACGGGGTGTCGCCATCATAATCTTTTTCATTAAAATCGAACTTTTCACTAATCAGTAAATTGAGTAAGTGTTCAGGTATATTCGGGTGCTCTTCGGCAATGCTATGTAGTAAGTGTTGTTGTATACCGCCGGTATCAGCACCTGCATCAATCAGTTTAGTGACAAATTGGTATTGCTTATTATTGAAAGCAGTCACAATCGGCCTTGGGATATTCATGACAGAATTATTAAAGTAACAGCCAAAATCCAATAATAAATCTGCAACGGCCGTACTATCACCTTTACGTTGCGTAATAGCTTGCATAATAATTGATGTTGTGGCGATTTGTTCGGTGATGATGGGGTCAAAGCCCATATCTATCATAAGTTGTAAGAAACGGGCATTATCATGGTGATAAATGCTACTTAGATCATGGGTGATAAAGCCTTTGCAATTACGATAGTCATGAGGGAATTTTGCTTGGTATTGAATCAATAATTTAAGTATTTCCTTATTGGGAGAGTGGGTAAGGATTGTGGAATTGATGAGCTTACTAATAGGGTTCTCAGGTTGCTTATTCGGCTTACAACCCCGCTCTAATAATAATGCGACTTTATCGACTTGGTGATACGTTATTGCCAATAATAATAGAGTGGTGGGGGGGGTTAAATGATCGTTTGCTAATAGTTGGTTGGCTAATTGAGGAGACTGATCCAGCAATGCTGTTAATTGCTCTAAACTGCCATTACTGATAAGGCTGCTCATTTCGTTGATCTTATTCACGCTTTATTTCCTCTTGCTTTATATTGTTATCTTTATAAAACCCAATGTGTTAAAAATTAGGAATGGGTTATTTTTATCATTCATCAAAATTTATGTTATTGCTAAGATGAGATGTTGAGTGATTTATGGTACGCAAATAAATGAGTGTACAAAGTTATATTGTTCACGTTTTTAGTAACTGAAAGGAGACGTGGGTAGGGTTTTATGCACTAAATTTTTGAATATCATTCGTGAATTTTGAGGAAGTATAGGGCGGTGAGTGATGCGGACAAACGGGGGTACTGTTTGTCCGCTGATGCTTGTGAGGTGTGTTCGTTAAGTGATAACGCTGGGCTCTGTGCGTCCTGTGCGTTTTTTAACTTCGCAGAATTGCTCTGCTAGTGCGATTAATTCTGCTAGCGCATCCTGAGGGTCTTGATGATGTTTACTGGCATCCGCTTCATATTTCTCTAGGTAAATCCGTAAGGTTGCACCCACCGTACCTGTGCCCGATAAGCGAAAAATAATACGTGATCCATCGGTAAAACCAATACGGATGCCTTGTTGTTGGCTGATACTGTTATCAATAGGGTCTGTATAGCTAAATTCGTCGGCATATTGTACTTGGTAAGTGCCGAACCTGTGTCCTGTTAGTGCGCCGAGTTGGGCGCGTAAATGCTCCATAATGCCATTGGCAATATCTGTTTCTACAGCTTCATAGTCATGCCGACAATAGATGTCACGGCCATACTTTTGCCAATGTTCGCTCACGATTTGGCGGACGGGCTGAGATTTTTTAGCAACAATATTGAGCCAAAATAAGACAGCCCATAAACCATCTTTTTCTCGGACATGATTGGAGCCGGTACCGAAGCTTTCTTCACCACATAAAGTGATTTTATCTGCATCGAGCAAGTTACCAAAGAATTTCCAGCCTGTAGGCGTTTCAAAACAAGGTAAATCCATGGCTTTGGCAACCCGGTCGACTGCTTGGCTAGTCGGCATGGAGCGTGCTACACCACTAATGCCGCCAGCATATCCCGGAATAAGTTCCGCATTAGCGGCGATGATGGCAAGGCTATCACTTGGGGTAACAAAAATATTATTCCCGAGAATCATATTTCTATCGCCGTCTCCATCAGATGCGGCTGCAAAGTC
>JALSIU010000319.1 GCA_026989715.1 Methylomonas sp. | reverse complement strand
ACCCAAACCAAAACAATGGTGACTACCGGCACTTGAAATGCCATTCCAAAAGCAAAAAACATAGTTAAAGCAAAGTCCAGGTAACGCGCAATATCCGTCATCACCGTCACCCCAACAGGTGCTGCCGCCGTTAAAAAGCCGAAAACCAACGGAAAGACAACAAAATAGGCAAAGACCATCCCCAATGCAAAGAGCAAAGTACTGGCAATAATTAAGGGTGCAACCATACGCTTTTCATGCACATAGAGACCTGGTGCCACAAAAGCCCAAAACTGATACAGAATAATAGGAATCGCCGCAAAAATTGAAGCAACCAATACTAATTTAAATGGCGTTAGAAAGGGCGACACCACATCAATCGCTACCATAGAGGTATTTTCAGGCAGAAATTGCATTAATGGCTTCGCTAAAAAGCTATAAATTTCATTGGCAAAAGGGGTCATCGCCAAAAAAACCAACAAAACACTTAAAACAACTTTTAATAAGCGGTTACGCAATTCAACTAAGTGCGAAATAAAAGGAAGTTCCTGCTCTTCATTCTCCATCATGCTTTTCTTCTTTCACTACACGCTCTTTATCTGGCTCTACATCTAAAAAAGCGTCTACTCGCTCATTGAAATTCAGGCTATTGCTTAACGAGTCAATATGCGCCTGTTGCTCCTTTAGCAACTGTCTTAACTCTTCTTCCTTAAGCTCTTCTTTGATTTCTGCTTTTACCGAAGCAACCATATTACGAGCTTTGCCCAACCAAAAGCCGGCTAGGCGTGCTACTGTCGGTAGCTTTTCCGGCCCGATTACCAGTAAACTCACCAAGCCAATTAAGCCTAGCTCCCAAAAGCCGATATCAAACATATTACACTTTATCTTGTTTTTTAGTACTGACTTCGCCTTCGATGATATCTTCGCCTTGCTCAGACAGGGGCTTATTGCTCGTCTCAGCTTCACCCTCTTTCATTGCCGAACGAAATCCCTTAATAGCGCCGCCTAAATCGCCGCCAATATTACGCAAACGCTTAGTACCAAACAAGACTAACACAATGACCAAAACGATAATTAACTGGGTAATACTAATGCCCATCACAAAACTCCTCTGATTATTTTTGACGTTGCGCCTTTTCTTCTAGCCCGGACAACCCAAAGCGACGCTGAAATTCTTGCAACACATCATCAGGACTCAAGCCCTGATCTGCTAATAACACCATACTATGAAACCATAAATCCGCCATTTCATAAATGATTTGCTCTTTATCGCCCCCTTTAGCAGCAATAATGGTTTCAGTCGCCTCTTCGCCTATTTTTTTTAAAATAGTATCTAAGCCTTTCGCATACAAACTCGCCACATAAGAAGAGTCTGCTGATTCTTGCTTACGTTGCTCTAGTACTGTTGCTAACTCTGTTAAGATATCACTCATTGATCGAAGATTCCTCGTTAAGTATTATTTTTGATACATCTCAGCGGGGTCTTTTAACACCGCAGAATTTATTTGCCATATTTGGTCAGCATCTAAAGTACGATAAAAACAACTTTCTCGCCCAGTATGACAGGCTACGCCGCCTTCCTGCTCTATTTGCAATAAGATGACATCTGCATCACAATCAACCGAAATAGAGATAATCTTTTGCCTATTGCCTGACTCTTCGCCTTTACACCACAACCTTTGCCGTGAACGTGACCAATAGACAGCATACCCACTCGCATGACTTAAAGCTAATGATTCACGATTCATCCACGCAAACATAACGACCTTACCTGTATCAGCCTGTTGCGCAATCACAGGTACTAAGCCGTCATCAGTCCAACAAATAGCATCTAACCAAGCTTCGCTCATGCTAGACGTACCTCAATCCCCTCATTTTGCATATACTCTTTCGCTTCCTGCACACTATATTCAGCAAAGTGAAAAATACTGGCCGCTAAAACGGCATCCGCCTTGCCTTCTTTCACGCCAGCCACTAAATGAGATAAATCACCCACACCACCAGAAGCAATCACCGGCACGGAGACCGCCTCACTAATAGCCCGCGTTAATAACAAATCAAAGCCTTCTCGGGTACCATCGCGATCCATACTGGTTAATAATATTTCCCCTGCGCCATAATCAACCATTTTTCTAGCCCAGTCAATCGCATCAATGCCAGTTTCTTTTCGTCCGCCATGGGTAAAGATTTCCCATCGATTCACTTCACCGTCAACACTGACTTTTTTAGCATCAATAGCCACCACAATACATTGTGAGCCAAATTTATCGGCGGCTTGTTTCACAAATTCCGGGTTAAATACCGCAGCACTATTAATCCCTACCTTATCGGCTCCCGCATTTAACATGCAACGTATATCATCCAGCTTGCGAATACCGCCACCGACAGTTAAAGGAATAAAAACTTCACTGGCCACCTGCTCAACAACATGCACAATGGTATCGCGATTATCATGGGTGGCCGTAATATCCAAGAAAGTAATTTCATCCGCACCTTCTCGGTCATAGCGTCGCGCGACTTCAACAGGGTCACCTGCATCACGAATATCAACAAATTTTACGCCTTTGACCACACGACCATTATCGACATCCAAACAAGGAATTATACGTTTCGCTAAACTCATAACCGACCTTTATGCAAATGTTTCTGCCAGCTTTTCGGCCACAGCAAAATCTAAAGTGCCTTCATAAATCGCACGCCCGGTAATTGCTCCCATAATGCCGTCCTCAGCCACTTTACCCAGTGCATGAATATCTTCCATATTGGTAATCCCACCTGATGCAATCACCGGAATATTAATGGCTCGCGCCAATTTGGCCGTCGCTTCAACATTGACACCATTCATCATACCATCGCGTGAAATATCCGTATAAATAATGGCTTCCACCCCATGTGCTTCAAATTTTTGCGCCATATCAATTACATCATGATGCGATAATTTTGACCAACCATCAATTGCCACTTTGCCATCTTTTGCATCTAAACCCACAATAATATGTCCTGGGAATTCCACCGCAACATCACGCACAAAATGCGGTTCACTAACGGCCTTTGTACCAATAATAACGTACTGCACGCCTGCTTCTAAATACGCTTGAATAGTATCTTCATCGCGAATGCCGCCACCAATTTGCACAGGCACATCAGGAAATGCTTCAACAATTTGATGAATAATATCTGCATTTTTAGGTTTACCGGCAAAAGCACCATCCAAATCGACCAAATGAATACGCCGTGCACCTGCCGCTACCCAGCGACCAGCGACTTCAACAGGGTTATCAGAAAAAACCGTATCATCTTCCATACGTCCTTGACGCAAACGTACACACTTACCGTCTTTTAAGTCAATGGCGGGGATTAACAACATTTTGAGGCCTCACAAGCTAACAATTCAATAAAAAGGGGAAATTAGGATTGACCATCCCAACGCAAAAAGTTTTGTAATAATTGCAAACCAACTGTCTGACTTTTTTCGGGATGAAACTGAGTAGCAAAAACATTATCTTTGCTCAAAGCACAAGCAAATGCATCAGGATACTCTGTCGTTCCTGCAACAGCCGCCGCATCATCCACTTGCGCAAAATAACTATGTACAAAATAAAAACGGCTATCCTGTGGAATATCCTGCCATAAAGGATGGCTATGTTGCTGTACTTTATTCCACCCCATATGCGGTATTTTCAAACGTACGCCTTGTGCATCACACAAATCATCTGCAAAATGCACCACTTTACCTGGAATTAAATTTAGGCACGCAACGCCTGCATTTTCAGCACTATGAGTTAATAAGGCCTGCATGCCTAAACACACGCCCAATAATGGCTTAGTTGCGGCAACCTGCAAGATAACCTCATTTAATTCGGCATCCTGTAGTGCATGCATACAATCACGCATCGCCCCCACACCTGGAAAAACGACTCGATCAGCAGCTAAAATGGATTTTTTATCGGCAACAACACATACATCTACTTCAGGAGCAGCATGTTGCAAGGCTTTGGCAATGGAATGCAAGTTACCCATTCCATAATCTATAACGGCAACGGAAGACATTTGAATAAATTAAATCGCTTGAATGAATAGGTTGAATTAAAAAATAGCACAGTAAAAAACGTCAATTTATAATACGCCTTTAGTTGAGGGCATTATGCCGGCCATACGCGGGTCTTCAGTAATTGCCATGCGTACTGCACGCCCCGTCGCTTTAAATATGGTTTCGGCAACATGATGCGCATTAATGCCTTTCAGGTTATCAATATGCAAGCTGACACCTGCATGATTCACAAAGCCTTGAAAAAACTCACGAAACAAATCGACATCAAAACTGCCAATCATTGCCCGCTTATATTCCACATTGTAATACAGACCCGGCCGCCCTGAGAAGTCAATAACCACACGTGATAATGCCTCATCTAATGGCACATAGGCATGACCATAACGATACAGGCCTTTTTTATCACCTAAAGCCTGTGCAAAAGCTTGACCTAACGTGATACCGATATCTTCTACAGTATGGTGGTCATCTATTTGCAAATCACCTTTGCAAACAATATCCATATCAATTAAACCGTGACGTGCAATTTGATCCAGCATGTGCTCTAAAAATGGCACTCCCGTATCAAACTTTGCCGCCCCGGCTCCATCTAAATTTAAGCTAATATGAATTTTTGTTTCTAGTGTATTGCGGTCAACACTTGCAGTTCTATCGGTCATTTTTTTATTATCTAGCTCAAGAATTCAATTCACTGAGAGGAGCGCTGTATATCGGCAAAGCGGTTACGCCCCCTCTACGCAATATTAAATTAATTTTTGCATCTATTTAGCGCGTTTACGTGCTATTTCCGTTAACAGAATTTTACGTAACCGAATAGAGTCCGGTGTCACTTCTACCAATTCATCGTCACTAATAAACTCTAAAGACTGCTCTAAAGTCATTTTCTGAATTTTTGCACAGGTTAAACTCTCATCCGTGCCGGATGCACGTACGTTCGTTAACGGCTTAGGTTTGGTAGGGTTAACCACTAAATCATTAGTACGCGAATGAATACCGACTAACATGCCTTCGTAGACTTCATCACCATTAACCACTAACAACTCCCCACGCGCTTGCAGAGGATAAAGTGAATAATCAACCGCTTTACCTGTTGCCATAGAAATCAAAACACCACGCACCCGATTACCGACAGCACCTTCTTTCATCGGCCCATAATGGTCGAATACATGATAAAACAAGCCTGAACCTGAAGTCGCAGTTAAAAATTCTGTCTGAAAACCTAATAAGCCGCGCGAAGGCACGATATACTCCAAGCGAATACGACCTTTACCATCAGGCACCATATCTTTTAAGTCACCTTTACGGTCACCTAGCTTCTCCATGATAGTCCCTTGATGTTGCTCTTCCACCTCAATCGTGACATATTCATAAGGCTCAGACTTAACGCCATCAATTTCTTTGATAATGACTTCAGGGCGCGATACCCCCATCTCAAAACCTTCACGACGCATATTTTCGATCAACACCGACAAATGCAACTCACCACGCCCAGAGACTTTAAACTTATCAGGGTCATCCGTCGCATCAACACGCAAAGCCACATTATGTTGCAATTCTTTTTCTAAACGGTCGCTAATTTGCCGTGTGGTAATGAATTTACCTTCTCTACCGGCAAAGGGTGAGTTATTGACATGAAAGGTCATACTCACTGTTGGCTCATCAATCGATAATTTAGGTAAAGCCTCTACATGCTCAGGATCACATAAAGTTTCTGAAATTTGCAATTTCTCAATTCCACAAAAAGCAATAATATCACCCGCTTGAGCCGTTTCGACTTCCACACGCTCCAAACCATGGAAGCCATAAAGCTTCAGCATGCGACCACTACGGGTATTACCTTCATTATCAACTAAGGTCAGCGGCATATTACGCTTAACGGAGCCTTTCTGAATACGGCCAATACCGATAATACCAACATAAGAGTTGTAATCTAAACTAATCACCTGCATTTGAAAAGGCGCATCAATATCTACAGCCGGCGGTGCTACCTTCTCAACAATTGTCTCAAACAAAGGAGTCATATCACCGCTATCTACATCTACGTCTAGGCCGGCATAACCATTGATAGCCGAGGCATATACAATAGGAAAATCTAACTGCTCATCCGTTGCACCTAAGTTATCGAACAAATCAAATGTTTGATCCACAACCCAATCAGGACGCGCACCAGGTCGGTCAATTTTATTAATGACCACAATAGGCTTTAGCCCTAATGCAAAGGCTTTCTGAGTAACAAAACGTGTTTGCGGCATAGGACCGTCCACCGCATCGACTAACAACAGCACACAATCGACCATTGAAAGCACCCGTTCAACTTCACCACCGAAGTCAGCATGTCCCGGAGTATCAACAATATTAATGTGATAGCCATTCCAATCAATTGCCGTATTTTTTGCCAGAATGGTAATGCCACGCTCTTTTTCAAGATCGTTAGAATCCATCATTCTCTCTGATGTCTGCTCATGGTCGGCAAACGTTCCGGATTGTTCTAGTAATTTATCAACCAGAGTTGTTTTACCATGATCAACGTGGGCAATGATTGCTATATTTCTTAATTTTTCTATCACTTTATTTGTACGATTAGATTAATATAAATTTGTATGTATGATTTTAAAACACTAACTTTGTTGCCACGGCAACCCGCAAAAACGCCAACCCCCAAGTGTATTACGGTGCTTATTTTCATCCAAGCTACCTTCAAAACCATCCAGAATATTCACCAAATGTGAAAAACCGGCCGTTTCCAAAGCCCGTGCCGCTTCCAGTGAACGCTGCCCACTACGACATAAAAGCAAAACAGGCACCGACACATCAGCAACAACCTGCTTTACCTCACTAACAAAATTTGCATTTAACTGCCAATCAGGAGCTTCTTTCCAAGGCACATGCACCGCACCAATAGGATGGCCAACAAAACCATGCTCCATCTTTGTTCTGACATCAATCATAACCGCTTGCGGAAATTCCTGCATAAGTTGCCAAGACTGCTGGGGTGTTAAATTATCTATCATCAGATTAATTGCCGTAAGTTAATTAATTAAGTAGGGACGTATCCATCAAGCCTTCTGCGCTATCAACTGCGCCTCATTCCTTAAGCCTTGTTGCCGCAAGCCTAAACCGGCATTCTCACGATAATAAACTACTTTTAACGCAGAAAATAAATCCAATAATTCGTTTTCAGCTAATAAAAAACGGGGATTGTTAGGACCTGATTCGGAAACTTTGTATTGTGTATAGGTTTGATAAAAAAGCAAGCCTTTAGGCTTTAAACTCTCCATTATCGCATTACTAATCGAACGGTCAAGAAATCGACTCACGACAATAACATCAAACGAGACAGGCATAAAACTATTTTCCGTAATATCATGCACGCAAGTCTTTATCAGCAAGGCATTCGCCTCTGCTTGTTGTTGTAATTTACACAGCGCAATATCAGAAATATCCCATGCTTGCACCGTCAAGCCTTGCTGAGCTAATAAAAGCGCGTTTGCCCCCAACCCACTCGCCAAATCCAGTGCCAAGCCCGATGACGGCAATAAATACAAATTATCAACCAGCACCTCAGTGGCAACTGAGTCCAATGTATCAGACTGATAAATGCGGTTCCACTTTGCCAATACCTGTTTATTCATTAAAAGCCGACCGCGTTTTCAACCACTCTTCCAAAAACTCTAAAAAGGCACGCACTTTGGCCGATAAATATTTTCGATGCGGATAAACCGCATGAATATGCATAGGCTCTATAGCATAATCATCCAAAACAACACGCAAATGTCCTTTTTCTATATCTCTTGCCACAATATACTCGGGCAACATCACCAGACCTAAGCCTTTTTTAGCCGCAATCCGAATCGGGTCAGCGGCATTTGCCTGCATCCGCCCCGAAACCGTAATTTGCTTCATCCCTTCCAAGCCCTTAAATAACCACTTTTCACGCGGTGGAATGGCCCAGTTAACTAAGCAGCTATGTCGCTCCAAATCTTCGGGCACTAAAGGAAGACCCTGCGTATCAAAATAAGCCGGCGCCCCACAAACCAGTAGCGGTGAACTTGCCATTTTTTTAGCAATTAAACTGGTATCTTCCAAGCTACCAAACGTAATGGCAATATCAATGCCCTCATCAACCAAATCACCAAAGGTGCTTTGTAAAATCAAATTAACCGACAAATCTTTATGCAATACCAAAAATTCAGAAATGGCAGGCGCAACATATAAAGACCCAATAACGCTAGGCGCACTCACTTTGAGCTTGCCTCTCGGTTCGGTATGCAACTGAGTAACAGCCCCTTCCATTTCCTCAATTTCAGCCAAAACAATACGGCAACGCTGCAAATAAGCCCCGCCTACATCAGTCAAACTCAAACTACGCGTCGTACGATTAAACAAACGTGCGCCCAAATAACTCTCTAATTGGCCAATATGCTTAGTCGCCATTGCACGCGAAATCCCCAACTCCCGCGCACCGCCGACAAAACTCCCCGCTCTGGCAACGCTGACAAACACCTGCATCCCCGTTAATTTATCCATAACGCAAAAAAAGAGGAAGCACCCCAAACTCAAAGAAATATCGCATAAAATCTAGCGTTTTATTTTATCTGCTATAAAGAAACCCATTTTATCAATGCTACCCCAAAATCACATCATCATTAGCATAAAAAATAAATACCTTAGGCAAACTGTTTTATAGTAACTGGTGTTACGCAGTCTTAAACTCTTGCAACTCGGCAAAAGCCTGCCGGATTGCTTTGATATATAGTTTTGCTTTCATAGTAACTTTCTCTTTCGAGCAAGCATTAAAGCTTCATTTGTTGATTTTGCTTTGCATTTTACCCTTGTGAGTCCGCCGTAAACGCCTTATACTTCCACCTCCGATTAAACTCATTATAACCCCATGAAATACTTAAACCCTTTTACCGACTTTGGTTTTAAAAAGTTATTTGGCGATGAGTCCAATAAAGATATTTTAATGGATTTTTTAAATACCTTATTACAAGATGAGCAGTCAACCATCGTCAATTTAACCTTTATTAAAAATGAGCAATTAGGCGACCAGGAACTGGATAGACGCGCCATTTTTGATTTGTATTGCGAAAATGAACAGGGCGAGAAGTTTATTGTGGAGTTGCAAAAAACCAAGCAAAACTTTTTTAAAGACCGCAGTGTTTATTATTCAACCTTCCCCATTCGCGAACAAGCGAAAAAAGGCGAGTGGAATTATCAATTAGAAGCCGTGTATACCATTGGCATTTTGGATTTCGTATTTGATGAAGATAAAGACGACCCCGATAAACTGCTGTATAAAATCAAGCTGACCGATGTGGAAACGCAGAAGATTTTTTATGATAAATTGACTTTTGTGTATTTGGAAATGCCTAAATTCACCAAGTCCATTGATGAACTGGAAAATCACTTTGACCGCTGGCTGTATGTGATTCGCAACCTTTCGCGCTTAGAAAGCTACCCCGAACAATTACAAGAAAAAATCTTTAAAAAATTTTTTGAAGTGGCTGAAATTGGGCAACTCAACCAAGAGGCACGGGATGCTTATGACCGCAGTTTGAAATACTACTGGGATATGAACAACACCATTG
>JALSIU010000318.1 GCA_026989715.1 Methylomonas sp. | reverse complement strand
ATCAGTAAAACCTAAAAAAGCACTTATAAAACCATAATCATAAAATAGCCCCGCAGGAATTAATAAGAGCGCCGCAATAAAACGTAAAGCGGCTTCATAGATAATAATACTGCCATATTTTTGAAGATCACGACCTCCAATAATTAAAGTTGCTGATGTATAAAGTAAAAAACCACTAATAACCCAGCCCCAAACCGGCTGAGTAATATTTAGCCCTAATGCCAAATAAAAAGCAGGACAGATTAAAGTGGCAGCAAGTCCGATATTCCAATAGCCACTATAAATAATAACATTTGAACGCATTTTTAAGTCCTAAAAAAGTCAAGCCGTATTAACTCATTAAAAACAGTAACGACTCAGCTACGCAGAGTCGTTACTCTTGATAATTTTTTTGTATCATAAATTTAAGAGGTGCTACACTCATTGAATAAATTAATATTATTAATGGGAGCCACCTTGGCTTTGTATCTTTTCTACCGCATCACCCAAGGTAAAACTACCAGGCTTCATGCGCGGTGGGTACTCTTTAAACGTCGCCATAAATTTCCCTACATAATCTGCAGCGGGTAAAAGCAGATATACGCGATCTAACAGCCAATCATAATAAGTATTCGAGGTTTTCTGAGCACGTTCATAAGGGTCACGACGTAAATTAAATAACAATGGCACACGTAAAGGAACAAACGGTTCTGCCCAAGCCTGTAAAGTACCTTCTACACGTTGCTCTAAAAAGATTGCTTTCCAGTCACCATAACGCAGAGCCGTTAAGTCACCATCATCTGAGAAATAAAAGATTTCCTGACGAGGGCTTTTATCTGTTTCACCGGTCAACATTGGTAAAATATTATAACCATCGAGGTGAACCTTATACTTTCTACCGTTTGCTTTATAGCCTTTAAGTAACTTTTGCTTAACTTTAGTGTTTCCAGCAACGGCTAATAGAGTTGGCATCCAATCCATATGGTGCACAATTTCATTAGAAACCGTATCGGCTTTAATTTTACCTGGCCAGCGCACCATGGCAGGTACGCGCCATCCGCCTTCCCAGTTAGTATTTTTCTCACCACGGAAAGGTGTCATAGCCGCATCTGGCCATGTGTTCATATGCGGGCCGTTATCCGTTGAATAAAAAACTAGCGTATTATCAGCAATTTTCAAATCATCCAGTTTTTTCAGAAATAAACCAATATGGCGGTCATGCTCAACCATACCGTCGCTATATTCATCTTGGCCTGAAATACCACGTAATTCAGCTTTAACATGGGTACGAAAATGCATCCGTGTACCACTCCACCAAACAAACCAAGGCTTACCTGCTTTAGTTTTCTTCTCAATAAAACCTAGTGCCGCAGCAACGGTATCATCATCAATCGTTTCCATACGCTTTTTCGTGAGCGGTCCAGTATCGATAATCTTGCCACCCGCATAAGAGTGAATGACACCGCGCGGCCCAAATTTTTTACGGAATTCAGGATCTTTAGGGTAATCCTCATTTTCCGGCTCTTCTTCTGCATTTAAATGATATAAATTACCATAAAACTCATCAAAACCGTGATTAGTTGGTAACATTTCATCACGATCACCTAGATGGTTTTTACCAAACTGACCTGTTGCATAACCTTCTTTTTTCAATAAGTCAGCAATCGTAGGATCTTTTTCGCTAATACCTTGTTTAGCACCCGGCATACCGACTTTACTTAAGCCGGTACGAAAAACACTTTGTCCCAAAATAAAAGAAGACCGCCCCGCAGTACAACTTTGCTCACCATAGTAATCAGTAAACATCATGCCTTCTTTGGCGATACGGTCAATATTGGGTGTGTGATACCCCATCAAACCGCGTGTATAAGCACTGATATTAGATTGACCAATATCATCCCCCCAAATCACTAAAATATTCGGTTTATTAGCGGCATTAGCAGGGTTAGCTAAGAGCATCCCCATACCTAGCACACTAACTGTGAGTGTTTTTATCAGTTTCATTCTATTTCCTTATTAATTCGAGAAAAAGCTCTACAAACTTAAGAAGCAGTAGATAGATAGAAGTGTAGACTAGTTCTCATTATGTGTATAATGCATTTTATTAATAAGAACCATGTATTTTATGCATCATGATTGATTTAAAACGATTACACCATGCACATGTCTTAGCAAGGTGTCAAAATTTCTCTCTAGCAGCTAAAGAGCTTTCACTTTCTCAGTCAGCACTCACCCGCAGCATTCAAGGCTTAGAAGAAGAGTTGGGTGTGCAATTATTTAACCGTAAGCGCAAAGGAACAGCACCAACACTATTTGGTATTAAATTATTGGAACATAGTGAAATAATCGCTAATCAAATGATGCAATTAGAGCGTGATATGCAAGATCTTCAAGGTATACGGAGTGGTACGCTCAATCTGGGTGCAGGCCCTGCCGTTGCCAAAATATTTATTGGCGCAACGATTGGACAGTTTAACCAGCAACACCCCAATATAGATATTAACGTTAAACTGGATAATATCCCTAGGCTTTATACTCAGTTACTTGAAGGGGACATTGAATTTATTGTAGGCGATCCGTTGTATTTAAATCCATCACATAAATTAGATATACGCGTATTTCCGCGCCACCCCATTTGTTTCTTTTGTCGCCAGGATCATCCTGTTTTACAGCAAAGCAATCTTAATTTAAAAGCTATTTTTCAATATCCATTTGCCGCTCCTTATATGGCGCAACATTATACACAGGCTTTAATTAAGCGCTTTAACTTAGGAAATATTAGGGCAGAGCGACTTTCTGCATGCTGTGATATTGAATGTGACAATATGGATATTATAGAATCAATAGTACAGCAAAGTGATGCTATTTCTTTTTGCGTCCCCTCCCGCCGAAAACTTCCCGAAACACTGACCCTAATTCCACTTAGTGTACCCGACTTAAAAACCAATTATGCCGTCCTACAACGACCCGATAAAACATTAAGTCCGCAAGCCAATGCCTTTATTAAACAATTATTTATATCTGAAGTAAAGGAGGTCGGCAATGAAAATTAATCCGTCGTTTCATCCATCATACCAAATAATTTATTTGATTAACTGACATTCATAGACTCGCTTTACCCATTAGAGGCATTTACCTCTAACTTACGGTGCCAGCACAGAGTGAGTAGCTAGTCATTATCCCGACAGCCGTCAAGCCAGCTTTAACGTAACAGTTTTTTGTCCGTTGTGAAGCGGACGTAGGGCGGTACTGGGGCACATCCAATTCACTCCGAATGTAAATAAATATTCGGCGACAAGTGCAGTGGACATATAATTAACCCATAAGGCAACCGTACATAAATTTACGGATGAAATTGTTGACTTTTGGGCATTACCGCGCCGCATAATGGAGCGTTACCATTTTGATGATGCCAATCAACTTAATGACTGGCTCGATGATCTATCCTAAAATACCCATTAGGAGAAGGCGGCTAAAAAGTAGCCGCCTCCGAGTTGCTCTACATAGCAACCTCAAGTGGATTTTACATAACGATTAATAAATATATCCGCCGGTTCACCGGATGCCAAGTACTTATCGAATAACTGTATGACATCGGTAACACTCATATAAGCAAACGCACCATAGCCTCTATTGATTAAAAAAACTTCATGTAACTGGGCAATAAAATTTATTCGCTTTTGAGCTAGCTCAGGCATCTTTTTTCCTCCGTTAGATTAAATGTTTGTAAAGCATACCGCCTATAAATAGTGACATCTGTGAACCCGCCCTAAAAATAAGGCGCAATATAAAAATTACGTGGCGGAGTCTTTATGCATAAATGACTCATACAACATAAAAACGGCTCCGACCGTGATGGCTGAATCAGCAATATTAAAGATGGGCCAGTGATGCGTTTGATAATACACATCTAAAAAGTCAATGACATGGCCGTATGCGATTCGGTCAATTAAATTACCGATCGCCCCCCCTAAAATCAAGCTAAGAGAAATGGCCGATAACATTTCCGTCTTTTGGAGTTGCTTTATCCAAATTAAAATACCGATGCTGATAGTCCCTGCCAGTGCTGCAAAAAACCAGCGTTGCCACCCTCCTGCATCACTTAAAAAACTAAAGGCGGCACCATAGTTATGTGCGTAGGTAATACTAAAACCCGGTATGACAGGAATAGACTCATATAAGCTCATATTGGCATCAATCCAAAGTTTACTTATCTGATCCAATATTAAGACGAATACCGATAGCCATAACCATTTCAACATCATTTTTTCCGTTATTTTTGTGTAGGTTGGGTAGCGCGTCTTTTTGCAAAACGCAACACACGCCCCAACCGCATGTTAAAGAACTTTAAGCAAACCGCCTTACTTCACCGTTACCATCAATATTTTCGACACAGCGGCCACATAGTTCAGGATGCTCGGTATGAGTTCCTACATCTTCCTTATAGTGCCAGCAACGCACACACTTTTCATATTCTGATGCGACAATCTTTAACTGCACCCCTTCCAGTTCTGTTGTAATCACATCACTACCGGCTGCTTGTGCAGATAAAACCACCGCTTTTGAAGTAATAAAAACAAAATGTAATTCATCGGCTAATTTCTGTAACAACTGCGCATAATCTGCATTGCAATATAGTGTCACTTCCGCATTTAATGCCGCTCCAATCGCCCCTGATTTGCGCATTTGCTCCAGCTCTTTGCTCACTACTTCACGCACGCTCATAATGCTTTCCCAATCGGCATTACTGATTGCTGCCTGCGCATCGAGTGGGAATAAGCCTTGATACCAAGTTTCCAATAGAACTGATTCACTACGCACACCCGGCATATATTGCCAAATTTCATCTGCAGTATAACTAATGATAGGTGCTAACCAACGCACCAACGCTTCCATAACATGATACATTGCCGTTTGTGCCGAGCGACGTGCAAGGCTCTCTGCTTTCACCGTATATTGGCGATCTTTTACAATATCCAAATAAAAGCCGCCTAAATCCATGGCACAAAAATGATGTACTTTTTGATTAATGATATGAAACTGATATTCATCATATGCCGCAATGACATCTTCTTGTAAATGTAGTGCCCGGTCAACAATCCAGCGGTCAAGTGCCAACATATCTTCTTCGGCAATGCAATCCGTCGCGGGATCAAAGCCATCTAAGTTAGAGAGTAAAAAACGCGACGTATTACGTAAACGACGATAAACATCGGAAGTGCGTTTTAAAATCTCGTCAGAAACGGTCATTTCACCCCGGTAGTCCGTCCCTGCAACCCAAAGACGTAACACATCCGCCCCTAAAGATTTCATCACAGTCTGTGGTGCAACCACATTACCACGTGATTTAGACATTTTTTTACCTTCAGCATCAACGGTAAAGCCATGCGTTAATACTGCTTTATAAGGTGCTTTACCACTGATGGCAACAGATGATAATAAAGACGACTGAAACCAGCCTCGATGCTGATCCGAGCCTTCTAAATATAAATCCGCCGGAAAACGCAACTGTTCACGCCGATTCAATACCGCTTGATGCGTGACACCGGAGTCAAACCATACATCCAAAGTATCTTGCATTTTTTCATAATCATCTGCCTGCTCACCCAACCACTCGGCTTTGTCTAAAGCAAACCATGCAGCAATGCCTTTTTGCTCAATATGCAGAGCAATATCTTCAATCAGCTTATCCGTCTCAGGGTGTAATTCACCTGTTTCTTTATGTACAAAAAAAGGAATCGGCACTCCCCAAGTACGTTGTCTGGAAATACACCAATCAGGACGATTTTCAATCATGCCTTCAATACGTGCTTGCCCCCATTCCGGTAACCACTGTACCTTTTTAATTTCCGCCATGGCTTTATCACGCAATTCTGCTTGCTCCATAGAAACAAACCACTGCGGTGTTGCACGAAAAATAATCGGTGTTTTATGTCGCCAACAATGCGGGTAACTGTGTAAAAGGGCTTCATGGTGCACTAATTTATGTTTACTGCTCAGCACTTCAATCACATGGTCATTGGCCGAAAAAACATGCTCGCCGGCAAAAAACTCAGTATTCGGCAAAAAGACACCGTTATCCCCTACGGGGTTATCCACCGGCAACCCATAACGCTGGCCGACGACATAATCGTCTTGCCCATGCCCCGGCGCAGTATGTACCGCTCCTGTTCCTGCTTCAGCAGTCACATGGTCACCTAAAATAATAGGAACTTTACGGTGATAAAAAGGATGCATCAATAATTGATTTTCTAATTTATCACCACTGCAATAAGCCAATACATGGCAATCTTGCATACCATAACGCTCTACCGCATCTTTCCAAAGTTGACTAACGAGTACCAGCCGTTCTTTTTGGCCATCTTTTTCACACTGAACAACAACATATTCATATTTAGGGTTTAAACTGACGGCTTGGTTAGCTGGCAAGGTCCATGGTGTTGTCGTCCAAATAACCACTGATAACGGCCCTTCACCTTGATGATCAGGCACATGTTCGCAACCGGCAAAAAATGCCTCTTCATCTAACACCTCAAAGCGCACATCAATGGCAGGCGAATGTTTATCTTCATATTCGACTTCTGCTTCTGCCAAGGCAGAGCCACAATCAGTACACCAATGCACTGGCTTAGAGCCTTTGCTTAAATGACCTTTGGCATTAATTTTACCTAATGCGCGCACAATATCGGCTTCAAACTTATAATCCATCGTTAAGTAGGGTGTATCCCACTCACCCAACACACCTAAGCGCACAAATTCTTCTTTTTGCATTTTGACTTGCTTAGCCGCATACTCACGGCATGCTTTACGAAACACGTCAGGCGATACTTTGCCCCCTGCTTTGCCGACTTTCTTTTCTACCATCAACTCAATCGGCAAACCATGACAGTCCCAACCCGGTACATAAGGCGCATCAAATCCGGATAAGGTTTTTGACTTAAGAATGATGTCTTTTAACACTTTATTAACGGCGTGCCCGATATGAATGGCTCCATTCGCATAAGGCGGGCCATCATGCAAAATAAACTGCGGCTTGCCTGCAAATTCAGCACGAATTTTTTGATATAAACCTGCTTCGGTCCATTTTTGCAAACGCTCCGGCTCACGTTGCGCCAAATTGCCCTTCATTGGGAAGGCTGTTTTCGGTAAATTAAGTGTTTTTTTATAGTCGATGGTCATATTGTGTTAAATCTGCAATAAAGTCTTAGCTTGAGCAGTATCCAATTGAATCTGCTGTTTTAAATCGTCCACTGATTGGAAGCGCATTTCACTGCGTATTTTGTGTTTAAAATGCACTTCTACATACTTTCCATAAATATCTTGATTAAAATCAAACAAATGTGTTTCCAATAACACTTTTGCGCCGCCATTCACCGTGGGCTTAGTGCCTACATTTGCCACTCCATAAATAGGCTTATCGCCTAAGCCTGTCATGCTTACAGCAAACACGCCCTGTATCGGGGTGTTTTTACGTAACATCTGAATATTAGCGGTTGGAAAGCCGATTTTTCGCCCCAATTTTTCGCCATGCACCACTTTGCCGCAAACCGAATAAGGCCTTCCCAACATTAATTCAGCCTTAACCAAATCACCATTATTAAGCGCATCTCTTATTAAGGTACTGCTTACTCGACTGCCCTTTACCAAATAAGAGGCCGTATCCGTTACCTTAAACCCGTAACGTTCCCCGGCGGCTTTTAATAAAGAAAAATCACCGCGCCTTGCTTTACCAAAATGAAAATCATCACCCACAACCAAATATTTAACATTCAGGCGTTGCAACAATATTTCTTGAATAAAATATTCGGGATCCAAGTTGGCAAACTGTTGATTAAAACAAGTGATTAATAAATGTTGTACAGGCAAACATTGTATGTGCAATATCTTTTCGCGTAACCGTGTTAACCTTGAAGGCGCATTATCTTTAAGAAAAAACTCCAAAGGCTGCGGTTCAAAAATCATCACCACGACCGGCAAGCCAAGTAACTGCCCTTTTTCTGCTAATTTATTGATAACGACATGATGTCCTACATGTACGCCATCAAAGTTGCCAATCGTTAACACACACCCCTTATCAAAGGTAGGTAATTGATTAATTCCGCGAATTAACTGCATCAAATTATGGATTAATAAAAAGCGGCTATCTTAACATTATTAATACCATTCAGCACTCTTGATACGACCTGGCCTCAACGCTTAACCTTTGCATATGCAAAAAATTAAACAACCTCGGCCAATGCTGCTTGTAATTCTGCAACAGATTGCGGCCGGTCATTTGCACTAATTGCCATACTCCAGTCAATAATCTCCAACAAACGTGGACTAAATTGCCCTGCATACGCTTTTTGTGCCGGTAGAAAATCGTTATTATCTACGCGTTCAGGTGCTTGTGGCGGCGGATTAAAATCCAAACAAGCACGCATACTTGCCCCAACTGCATAAATATCAGAATAAGGTGCTAAAATGCCTTTCGCCGCATACTGCTCAATCGGAGAAAAGCCTTTGGTCAAGATATGTGCTTTTGCTTTCTCTGTCGCCAACGGGAAAGCTTGAATCGCACCAAAATCCAATAATAAGGTATCATTACCAGGACGAATCAATAAATTCGCAGGCTTAATATCTAAATGCAAGAATTTTTGCTCATGAATCGTGTGTAATCCATTTAACAAAGAGCCAAACACACTGACAAACCATTGATCGCTCAAGTTAATTTGTTTATGTTGAATCAATTTGTCTAACGTGATGCCATAATCATAGGTCATCACCAAATACACCGTAGCATTTGCCTGAAAAAAGCTAATGACATCCACAATATTCGGATGCTTCAGCGTGGCCAATACCTTAGCCTCCTCCACAAATAAAGACCTGCCATGTGCAAATAAGCGTTTTGACTCTTCACTATTCGCGACAACTTGATTATTCCACGTGCGATGCGCTAATTTGCGCGGTAAATATTCTTTTATTGCAACCTGTACTTGGTCTTGTAACTGCCTTGCTAAATAAACCGAGCTAAAACCACCATGTGCCAACTCGCGTTCAATCATATAGTCATCAATAATCGTGCCTGTTTGCAAATAATTCCACTGCTTAGGATAGTTTTCCGGGTCGTAATATTCAGCCATGCAATTTCCTTACGTTAATCACTATACATCAACAATACCATTGAAACATGAAGCACTAAAAAGTTCTGCTATACTTACATTTGAGATTTTAAGTTATCAAAACAACATCATTATAAATTCATTTAAGGTCACACAATGAAATCCATCAAACCAGCACTTATCGTGTTATTAGCCAGCATTTTTTTATCTTTTTCTACTGCAAGTATAGCTGAAGAGCCAGTAAAAGCGTCATATGGCAGTAAAATAGGCCATAAAACATTAAGAGGCTTATCTAATGTAACACTTAGTTTTTTTGAAATTCCAAAAAATATTATTATGATAAGCAATGAAAGCAACTTTGTGTTTGGTGCGACGGGTGGATTACTACTGGGTGCCGTCAATACCTTTGGTCGCCTTACCATTGGTACGCTTGACCTCATCACCTTTCCTTTGGCAACCAAACCAATCACACAACCAATACACCCTTGGCAAAGGTATTTAGAAACAGAAACCCAATATCATGACCTGTTTGCTTTAGACTTCTAATACTTAAACATAGGGAATGTTAGCAACGACCCGCTAACATTCCTCTGCCACAAACACCCGATTAATTCACATTCTCCACCAGTTGCTCACTCTGCAATGCCTGATGTTGCAATACAATACGGCTCACCCCATTAGGCTGCTTAACCAGCTCAATTTGT
>JALSIU010000317.1 GCA_026989715.1 Methylomonas sp. | reverse complement strand
ACTGGACACCTACCATAAAAAACAAAAACAATTAGAAGCGCAATTAGCCGATAGTACTCTTTATGATGCTGCCAATAAAGACCTGTTAAAACAAACCTTACAAGAAAAAGCACAAGTTGATAAAATCTTAGCATCAACCGAACTAGAATGGATGGATATTAGCGAACAGCTAGAAAATGCGACAAACACGCCATAGCTTACGCCCAAAATATAATATATAAAATGTGGTGTAAGATGACCTATCGTTTTAAATACCCCTAAAAGCAAACTTAGGACTAAAAATTCAAATGTACACTTACCTTAATTTATTATTCAATATCTGCCTCTTTAAAAATGCGCCGCAAGATATTCCTTACTCACATTTTATTTTACGTTTATCCATTGCAACTTATGCCTTAGTCAGCTATTTATTAATCCAAGTTTCCGTTAAAGGTTTACAAGCCTTTTTACAAGTTGGCGTAGAAGTCATTTTAATTCTGGGCTTTACCTATCTTATGCTAAGTATCAGCCATTACCGTGGTCGTTATGCCCAAACAGCCAGCGCACTACTCGGAACAGACACCCTAATTAGCCTATTTGCCTTACCCGTCATCGGAACACTTAGCATTGACAATAATAATTTATTAGCTCTTCTCAGCATGCTGGCACTGATGATTTGGCATTGGTTAGTCACAGCACATATCATTCGCCATGCACTGAGCCAATCCTTTTCGTTTGCGACAGGCATCGCCTTTTTATATATTTTTAGCACTTATCAGATAATGGGCGTATTATTTCCACAAACAGGTGTAAGCAATTAGGAGAGAGCATGCAAAATTATCAACATATTTTATTAGCCGCTGATTTTTCCGAACATGGCCAATATGTTGCCCAAAAAGCATACGATATGGCACAACAAAATCAAGCACGACTCAGTATTATTCATATCGTTGATAACCTGCCTATCACCGATACCACTTACGGGCCGGCCATACCCTTCGATGTCGATTTAGATACCGAACTCATGAACGCCGCCCGCAAACGCCTAGCCGAACTCGGTAAGCAATTGCAAATTCCTAAAGCCGCTCAATTTATAGAAATGGGCAATGCCAAGCTAGAAATTGTTGCCGTTGCCGAAGAACAAAATGTCGATCTTATCGTTGTCGGCTCACACGGCCGGCATGGATTGGCACTCATCCTAGGCTCTACCGCTAATGGCGTATTACATCATGCTAAATGTGATGTATTAGCCGTACGGCTCAAAAACAACTAAAAAATATGCAACATCTTATTTTAGGCGGTGCACGCTCAGGTAAAAGCCGCTATGCCGAGCAGTGTGCTATCGCAACAAGTAAAGCCGTTATCTACATTGCGACCGGAACCGCCGGAGACCCGGAAATGCAAACACGTATTGCCATGCATAAGCAAAGTCGTCCTAGTCATTGGCAAACTATCGAAGAGCCTATTCTATTAGCTGACACACTACAACACTATGCAGAAACACCCTATTGCATCATAGTCGATTGCTTAACCCTGTGGCTGAGCAATATATTATTTGATGCACAAGGCCGTTATCAAGAAGAGATTTTCAAACAACAAAAACAGGCATTACTCACATTACTTCCTAAAATTTCCACCGAAACCCTTTTCGTTAGTAATGAGGTCGGTTCAGGCATTGTACCTATCAATAGCATGAGCCGCCGTTTTGTTGATGAAGCCGGTCGCCTGCACCAACAGCTGGCGCAACTTTGCACACAGGTCACCTTAGTGACAGCCGGCATTCCACAAATATTGAAACACTAAATCTCATGGACTGGTTAGCACACTCAATTCCCTCTCCGGATCAACGCTACTTATTAGCCGCCGTGAGTCGTCAACAACAACTCACCAAACCGGCCGGCTCGTTAGGGGCTCTGGAACAATTAGCAATACAACTAGCGTCCCTGCAATCGACTGACCAACCTTGTGTTGATAATATTCGGATTAGTATTTTTGCAGGCGATCACGGCATTGCAACAGCAGGCGTTTCTGCATTTCCACAAGCTGTCACCGCAGAAATGGTCAAAAACTTTGTACAAGGCGGTGCAGCTATTAATGTTTTAGCCCGGCAACATCATGCTCACTTGGAAATTATTGATGTAGGTGTCGCTGCAAATTTAAGTCACCTCGATATTGTGCATCATAAAGTGGCCTTAGGAACCGCTAACTTTTTACAACAAGCCGCCATGAGTGCAACACAAATGCAAGCGGCATTAAATGCAGGCAAGGCTGCCATAACAAGAGCTTGCGCACAAAACTGCCAGCTGTTTATCGCCGGTGAAATGGGCATTGCCAACACCAGTAGTGCAACCGCTATTGCTTGCAATCTACTGAATTTAGAAGCACAACAGCTAACAGGCGCAGGCACAGGGCTTGCAACCAAAGACATTGCGCAAAAAGCAACACTTATCCAACAAGCACTTAACTTACATGCGCAGATGAGTCCGCAACCGCTGACAATATTACAATATTTCGGCGGCTTTGAAATTGCCGCACTCACAGGGGCTTATATTGCAGCGGCACAACAGCAACTACCTATTCTAGTCGATGGCTTTATTTGTAGTGTTGCCGCGCTCCTGGCAACTCGGATCAATCCAAATATTAGCCCTTGGCTGATTTATGCACACCAATCCGCAGAGCAAGGGCACCAACTCATCTTAGATGCTTTAGGCGCAAAACCTTTATTAAGCCTTAATATGCGTTTAGGTGAAGCGAGCGGGGCAGCAACAGCCATCCCCCTATTGCGTTCAGCCTGTGCGCTACATACGCAGATGGCAACCTTTGCCGAGGCACAAGTATCTCAAAACTAAGTTAAACCCATGATAAGGCGCAAGCAATCTATCCAACTCTTTTTACTTAGCCTCAGTTTATTACTGCATGGCTGTGCATCCATGCGCCAACGCGAGCAATTAGAGGCATTCAATAAACTATATAGCCATGGTCTATATGAACAAGCCGCAACCACACAAGTTGCTTTACAAAGTAGCCAAACAGCGGCTCCGGAAGATTTACTCTACTCACTTGAAGCCGGTACCGCATTCCGCTACGCACATCAACTAAAACAAAGTAACACGCAATTTGACCAAGCAGAAGCGATTTTAAAATACCATAATCAACAAAAACAACTAGGCAAAACCGTCGATTCTATTGGCTCAATATTAGTCAATGATGCCCTTTTAGATTATAGCGGTACAATCTATGACGGTATTATGATAAATACCTATAAAGCACTCAATTTCTGGCAACAGGGTGACTATCAAAATGCACGGGTTGAATTTAATCGCGCCCTAGACCGGCAACGTCGTGCCAAAGAGCATTTTTCCAAAGAGATAAGCAATCACAAACAAGCATTAGCCCAAAAACAAGCGCAAGATGGAATTAACTATCAAAAAAACTTAAATAACCCACGCATAGCACAAATTATCCGTAAATCCTACTCCAACTTAGATAAGTTTGCCGCCTACCCTGATTTTATCAACCCTTTTACCACCTATTTAGCCGGTTTATTTTTTCTACACGACGGCAGCCATAATAAAGCAGCCGATTTACTCAAAGAAGCGTATGGCATGACACCGAAGCAATCGGTTATTAAAGATGATTTTATTTATGCTCAAAAACGTGCGAATGGTGCGCAGATTGACCATAAGTATGTCTGGATTATTTTTGAAAATGGCATGGCACCTATAAAACAAGAATTTCGGGTAGATTTACCCATTTTTCTATTGACCCGTCATGTCAGCTATACCGGTATCGCGCTCCCCAAGCTCCGGTTACAAGCACCTGCCTATCCCTATCTTAATATTGAACTGAAGCCCAATAAAGTCTATCAAACCCAATTTCTAGCCAGTATGGATAGAGTGATTCAAACCGAGTTTAAAAAACAATACCCTTGGATAGTCAGTCGCGCATTACTCTCTGCAATGGTCAAAACAACGGCACAATATTATGCACAACAACAATTAGGTCCTTGGGGAGGCATTATCGCAGGCTTAATGCAGTTAGCCACAACGGCGGCTGATTTACGCATTTGGAGCGCACTGCCTAAAGAATTTCAAATCGCTAAAATAAGCACCCCTAAAGATGGCAAACTCAACATAAGCCCGCCCAATCAACCCAAGCTCTCTATACAACTTAGCCCGCATAAAAATTATTTACTGTATATCAAAATACCCATGACGAATGCCCCTATGACGTATAAACTCTTACCCCTGTAAAGGCTTACTATTTTTTATTTTTCTATCACAACTAAAAGGAGTTATTAATGCAACTACGCAAAATCACCATCCTATTGGCATTACTCGCCATATTAAATGCCTGTGCAACATCCCCAACTACCCCTGAAGAAATAGCGGCCACCCATAATGAACGCGTACAAGTCTTATCAGGATTCTGGGGAACGAATATACGCATTACCGATATTCGCAACACAATTAATAGCAGTAATCTATTACTGGTACAAATTACGGGCATCAACGATGGCTCAGACTATTTGCAAATGGAATACCGCGCCGAATGGTTAGATAAAAATGGCATGCTGATTCCTAGCAAAATGACGCATTGGGTTCCATTTCCGGCATTTGAAGAAACTGAGTTTCGGCTTAGAATCGTTGCACCTAAGCCGGCTGCAACCGACTATAAAATTTTAATCCGCGAGGTACAAGACTAATGTCTTTATTGAATATGAAAAAACTTCTTATCCCCGCTCTTGTAATTGGGATGAGTGCGTGTACACCTACCGAAAATATCGATATTTATAATGACCACGGTGATGCCGTTATGGGATTGGATTATCGTGACTTCAACAAAGCGTCCAGCGAAGCCGTTGCCTCAATGCTAAGCTCCGGAGCCGTCAACAAACCAGGCGGTGGCCGCTATGTATTGGCCATTTCCAGAATCACCAACGATACCATGCAACGCATTGATACCGACCAATTGATTAAAAAAATTCGCATTGATTTACTCAATAGTGGCAAAGTGATTGTCACAACCGCCATTTCGGCAGATGGAGCAGAAGACCGTATGGCCATGCAAGCACGCCAATTACGCCACTCGGATGAATTCAAACAAAGTACGGTCGCCGGCAAAGGCCAAATGATTGCGCCCGAACTCAGCTTATCGGGAAAAATTCTACAGCGTAATATAAAAATCAATCGCCGCAAACAACAAGCGGAATACTATTTCCAGTTAAGTTTAACCGATATTAATACCGGTTTGGCTATTTGGGAAGGTGAAACGGTTATTGGTAAACGCGGTAGCAATGATGCCGTCTCTTGGTAATAGCATATAAAAATAACATAGCGGGGATGCAATATACCCCGCTATGTTTTATATCCTTAAACCAAGCGTTCTAGGTACTCAATCATAAATTGAATATTACGTTGCCCTTTATACTCATTAATATCCAATTTATACGCAATTTTAACCTGACGAATGCCCAGCCAATATTCAGGGCGTTCTACAAAAAAAGCAATCGCATCAATCAATGGCTCACCAACGGCTTGACGTAAAACTAATTTAAGATGTTGCTCACCTACAATGCGTGATTGCACAACCTCAAAGATACCATGAAATAAAGGTTCCGGAAACGCCTGTCCCCAAGGGCCTGCACTTTGCAATAACTCACAAAAACCAATGGTCATTTCAGCAGCACTCAGCTCGCCATCACTATAAACTTTTTGCGCCAAATCCACATCCACTAAACGCCGCGCCACCGCTTTATCAAACGCCAACATAAAAACCGGATAATCATGCAACTGAATGCTTAAACCGGCCGCCATGGCATGACCGCCAAATTTTTGTAATACTTTTGGGTGTGCGGCCGCAACATCACTGAGTACATCGCGAATATGAACACCTGGAATAGAACGCGCAGAGCCTTTAATTTCACCATTATCTGCATTAGCAAACGCAATCACAGGACGATTTACTCTATCCTTAATACGTGATGCTAAAATACCAATGACCCCTTGATGCCAATCTTCATTATACAGACACACACTCGCCGTTAAATGCCGTTCATCCAAGGCTTTCATTTCCTTTAACAACACCATTGCTTCCTGCTTCATTTGGCCTTCAACTTCACGGCGTTCACTGTTCAACTCCTGCATTTGCATTGCTAACTGCTTTGCATATTGCGCATCGTCAGTCAATAAGCACTGAATACCAACGCTCATATCATCCATGCGCCCTGCTGCATTCAAGCGCGGGCCAATGGCAAAACCTAAATCAGAAGCAGATAAACTATGTAAATGACGACCCGACACTTCAATTAAAGCCTTAATCCCTGCATGCACTTTATCAGAGCGCATACGCAACAACCCCTGATGCACTAAGATACGATTGACTTGATCCAAGGCCACCACATCAGCTACCGTCCCTAAGGCAACAAAATCCAATAATATTGCTAAATTAGGTTCGGCAATATTACGCGTTATAAACCAACCTTGTTCACGCATACGGCTACGCATTGCCATCAATATATAAAACATGACCCCCACCCCTGCAAGATGGCGACTGGGAAATTCATCATCGGGCAAATTGGGATTGACGATGGCATCAGCATCCGGCAGTTGCTCCCCCGGCAAATGATGGTCAGTCACCAGCACTTGCATTCCTGCTTGCTTAGCAGCCGCAACACCCGCCAAACTGGAAATGCCATTATCCACAGTGACTAAGACATCAGCCTGTTTTTCAATCACCAACTCTACAATTTCCGGCGTTAACCCATACCCATATTCAAAACGATTGGGCACAATAAAATCCACATTTTTTGCACCTAACAAATGTAAACCGAGCATGGCAACCGTACAACTGGTCGCACCATCGGCATCAAAATCTGCCACAATCACTATTTTCTTTTGTTGTTCAATGGCTCTAATCAAATAAATAACCATCGCTTCCATGCCGGTTAATAGCCAAGGTGAAGGTAGTTGTGCCAAACTGCGCTGTAAATCAGCATCAGATTGAATGCCACGCGCCAAATAAATACGCTTCAACACAGCGTTTGTTTCTAAAATACCTGCATCTCGACCAATTAAGGGCCGTGCAACGATTTTTTTTGTTATACCGTGATAATGCATATTTATATTTTTTGCAACGCTCTATTTTCTAATAAACTGGCGATAGGTCTCGGCTTGCCTAAATGGTAGCCTTGCGCATAATCAATTCCAATTTCTCGTAATTTATCTAAAATTTGTTCATTTTCAACAAATTCTGCAATCGTTTCCAAGCCCATAACATGCCCGATTTGATTAATGGACTTGACCATTTCAAAATCAATCGGGTCATCCAGCATATCTTTCACAAACATACCATCAATCTTTAAAAGATCGACTTGTAAATTTTTTAAATATGCAAAAGATGACAAACCACTGCCAAAATCATCTAAAGCAAAGCGACAACCGAGCTTAGATAAAGTTTGCATAAAAGCGGTTGCATCATGCAAATTAGCAATGGCTGCTGTTTCTGTTATTTCAAACTTTATCTTTTCTGCCGGCACGCCACTTATCGCTAACTGTTGCACAATATATTCAAGCATCGACGCATCACCTAACGATGCACCAGATAAATTAATAGCCATTGCACTGATATGATGCAAATGGTCTGCATGCTGTGCCAACCATTGTAAGGTATTCCCGACCACCCAACGATCAATACGCGTAATGGCATTATATCGCTCTGCCGCCGGCAAAAAAGCTCCCGGTGGTACAATCGTGCCATCACGCATCTGCATACGCAATAACACTTCATAACCTAAACTAAGGCTAGGATTGGCAACCGGCATAATCGGTTGCACATACAACAAAAAACGCCCCTCATCTAATGCTTCATTAATCTCAATATTCCATTTTATTTCGCCTTTACGTTGTTTTAAGCGTTCACTATCTTCAACATGCATTTCAATACGATTACGCCCCGCATCTTTTGCCGCATAGCAAGCACTATCGACTTGACTTAATATTTCTTGACTGTCTTTCGTGTGACAATCAATCACGGCTAAACCAATACTCACCCCTAGCGCAAAGGTATTATCTTGATAATGAAAACGGAAATTTTCCAGTGCGCGAATAACATGCTGCGCAGCGATATAAGCTTTTTCAGCATTACAATGCTCCATTAAAATGGCAAACTCATCGCCCCCTAAGCGAGCCAACGTATCACGCGCACGAATATTTTTTTGCATAACCTGCGCTATTTGTCGTAATAATTCATCCCCCGCAACATGCCCACAGGTATCATTGACAATTTTGAATTGATCCAAATCCAAAAAACATAAAGCATGCATTGAGCCATCTAATTTTGCCGAATGAATAACACGTGCTAAACGTTGTTCAAATTCACGGCGATTAATTAATCCGGTTAAGGGGTCATGACTCACTTGAAAATTAGTTTCTGCTTGCTGTTGTTTTACTTGCGTCACATCTTCTTGCGTTGCCACAAAGTGCGTGATGCTGCCTTTATCATCAAACATGGGACAAATACGCTCACGCGCCCAATATAACTGGCCGTCTTTTTTTCGATTTTGCAACTCACCTTGCCATTCCTTTCCAGATAATAAAGTACACCAAAGTTCATCATACACACGCGCAGGTGTATTACCTGAGCTAATCACACTAGGCCACTTACCTGTTATTTCATTTTGCTGATAACCTGAAATTTCAATAAATTTAGGGTTAACATACTCAACACCCCCCTCCCGATTAGTAATCACGACAGCATTAGGGCTATGGGTCACTGCTAAAGACAGTTTTTTAAGCTGTATCTGCGATGCTTTTAAATCGGTAATATCTTGCGCAATGCCATCCACTCCGGTGCAAATGCCCTCCATATCTGTCGTTCTGCGCTCTGTTACTCTAAACGTATGCACATCACCTTGCTTATCAGTTATCTCGACTTCATAGGGCGGTACCATTTCACCATTTAGTGTTCTCATGGTATAGGAATCTACTAAACGATTAAGTTCTGTATCTGGCATAAAATGTGAATAATGCTGTAACCATTCATCAGGACGATACCCCAATATCGTCTCAACAGAGGGACTAATATAGGTAAAAACCCCCTCTAGATCATGCGCAAAAATCAAATAATCATATTGTAAACCTTCAACCAAACAGCGATATTTATGTTCATTTTCCGCAAGCAACTGAGATTTATCTTGAATTTCTTTCGTTTTATGCGCAACTTCTTGCTTAATAAGTTGTTCACGCCCCGTTAAGGCGAGTAAAAAAACGCCCGCCATACTCAATATCAACAAAGCACCAGCTAACAACCAATAAAACAGCCATGATGTGTGCTGTGCAATAAAACTTTGCGAAGGGTAATAATTAAATTGCCACAGCTGATTACCCACTTGCAAGGTTTTGCGCACAAAAAACATAGCTTGCCCCAGCCCTTTTTGTTGCTTTTTATTGGCAGAACTAAACAACAACTTAGGTTTTTCAGGGTTACTAATATCCACAAGTTCTAAATACAACCAATGCGGTTCAAAACTCGCAATTAATTCACCCAATAAATGCCTATAATCATACATATGTGCGGCAATGCCTATAATGCCATCACGGGTAGAACCTACGGAAAGCAAGGTAACAAACCGGCCGCTTCGCTCTTTTTTAAACTCATCCAGAATAGGTGTCATCAATACCATCTTGTGTGAATGTAACGCTTTTTGACAGAGTTTATTACGTTCAGGCGTATAACATATATCGAAATTAAGCATATTTTGACTCTTTTTTAAAGAAGCCGCATATTCCTGAGGCACCTGCGCATATTTAATAACAACATAATAATCCCGTTGTCCAGCTGGTAT
>JALSIU010000316.1 GCA_026989715.1 Methylomonas sp. | reverse complement strand
ATATCCATTTCTTACAGAAAAGCCAGAAATACAAAACAAATAATGTGCCAATTTCTGTGACATTTTGTCGCGCGACAAAATGTCACATTATCAAGGCGCATTAGCCACTATATACTATTTTTTTAATGCAAATCCGCATACTGAACACTCAGGAAGTAAGCACATGAATATAGATTATGAAAATAAAATAGTTATCCCAACACAACAACTTTATCAATCACTTAGCGTACAAACAAACCAATTATTTGAGCAAATAAAAAACACTGCCATAGAATTACATGAACAGGTGGCGCAAGCAGGTTTAGAGTTATATAACCACCCAAGCGAGACGGCCATACGCTGGCAAGCTCAAGTATCGACAAAAGCAGATGAAGCCTATGCTACATTTAATAGCGAAATATTACCGACTGTGACAGCAAATTATCACCAGTTAATCAACAATGCAGCGGATTTGAATTCACGCGCACAAGATGCCTTACAATTTTTTATAAACAACCCTGAAAAAGTTACTATGGAAGCATTTTCCAGTCTTAGCCAGGCTATAACACTCATTATGGATAAAAGCATGAACGTATCTGCCGATATGTTAAGCGCTCTATCCACGCAAGCAGATAAAATTATCAGCCTATTGCTTGAGCAACCTATTGAAACAATGGAGAGTATATATTATGACTCATTGACAGCATTGCTAAATGGTTATTACAACACAATAACCGCCATACTAACCTCAATGACATAAATGTAAATGAAACAGTGTAGGCACAAGCTTAAGCTCCCCAAGCACCTACACCAAGTGTGAATTAAGGGCTAGAAAAATATTCTAATCTTTAAACATAGTTGACCCCATATCCAATCACCAAAACCAATTTAAAGAATTGATTTTGATAATATAGCCCTTAATTCATAGTCAAAAATAATAGAATGAGATAATTACAACAAATGCGCGACCGCATCACGCTCTTCTTTTAATTCTTGCTCGGTCACTTGCATGCACACTTTACTGAATGCCCCTATATCCAAGCCCTTAACAATTTCCAACTCACCACTTGGTGAAACAGTCACCGGAAATGAATAGAATAATCCTTTCTCAATACCATAACTGCCATCAGACATAACAGCCATACTAATCCAGTCACTCCAATCATTTTTAGCCGTTCCCACCACCCACGACCGCATCTGCCCAATCGCTGCACTGGCAGCAGACGCGGCACTAGATAAACCGTTGCGCTCTTCAATGACTTTACCACCACGATGCTGTACTGTCGGTACAAATTGATTTTCAATCCAATCAGCATCCACCAATGTCAAAGCATCTTCGCCTTTTACCGTGGCATGCGTTAAATCAGGGTACTGCGTTTCAGAGTGATTACCCCAAACGATAATATTTTTAACATGCATCGAACGCACACCACATTTTTCTGCCAACTGATTAATGGCTCGATTATGATCTAACATACTCATGGCGCTAAAACAGCTAGGGTCTAAATCAGGCGCATTGCATTGCGTAATTAACGCATTGGTATTAGCCGGATTACCCGTAATTAACACCTTAACATGACGGCTCGCAACTGCATTCAGTGCTTTACCCTGCTCTGAAAATATTTCGGCATTACTGGCTAATAAATCTTTTCTTTTCATACCAGGGCCGCGCGGTTTAGCACCTACCAAAAAAACATAATCAACATCTTTAAAAGCCACTTCTGATTGGTCAGTGGTAATAATCTTATGCAATAACGGATAGGCACAGTCATTTAATTCCATAACAACGGCACGCAAGCGATGCAACGCCGGTGTTACTTCCAATAACCTTAAGACTATCGGCTGATCTCTCCCCAACAATTCACCAGCTGCTATACGAAATAGCAAAGAATAGCTTATCTGTCCTGCTGCCCCAGTCACAGCAATATCAACTGGTGTTTTCATCTATAATCCTATCTCTAATCTTTAAAATTTTAATCATTTATCATGATATTTGTTTACAACACGACAAATCAGGCTTAACTTTTTTTATGGGGTATAATAGCGCGATTTGATACTCGTTTAAACGCATAATTGTCACAAAACTATTATAAGGCTAATGAAAAAACTGCTCTTCCAATTTGATACCGACACTCATCCATCCGTTTTTGATACTGTTGTTGCTTATGATGGCGGTGCTGACCATGTTATTGGCCACGGCAATCTTAACCCTGACAATGTGCGTGCGTTAGTAGAAGGCACTATTTTTACCCGTCCGCCCAAAGAAAAGAAAAATACGGCTATTTTTATCGGAGGCAGTGATATGGCCGCAGGACAAGCCCTATTCAATGCGGTGCAATCCTATTTTTTCCCAGGCTTTCAAGTATCGGTTATGCTGGACAGCAACGGCAGTAATACAACAGCCGCTGCAGCTGTCGCTAAATTAGCAAGTAGCGGTACTTTAAAAGGTAAAAAAGCAGTTATTCTGGCAGGCACAGGCCCTGTAGGACAACGTGCGGCCGTGATGCTAGCCAAAGAAGGGGCTGAAGTCACTATCGTATCACGGCAATTAGCCAATTCCCGAAAAGCATGCTTTGCCATGAAAGAACGCTTCAATGTCGATCTCATTGCGGCAGAGGCAAGCGATAATGACGCACGCGGTGTCGCCATCGAAGATGCCAATATCGTCTTTGCAACCGGCGCAGCAGGAATTGAATTATTAAAGCCGGAACATTGGGAAAACAACCCTAATTTAGAAATGCTTGCAGATGCCAACGCCACCCCTCCTATTGGTATTGGCGGCACTGATATGATGGATCGCGGCATAGACCGTCACGGCAAAATCATTTGGGGAGCCATTGGCTTTGGTGCTCTCAAACTGGCATTACACCGCGCATGCATTGCGAAACTATTTGACGATAACAAACAAGTTTTTGATGCCGAGTTAATTTACAAACTAGCCAAAGAAATGGCTTAAATTACGCGCTAATGATGCCTTCAATCGCTAAATTGCGCACGGATGCCCTGCATATTTTTCAAGCAGGCATTGATGCGGCTGACCCTTATGCCGCCGTGCAACAACACTTGCACTATCATGCGCAACAACAGCAAATTAGCATTCATTTAAATAACGGTAACTGCCGACAAGGTAAATGGAAAAAAGTCCATATCATTGCTTTTGGCAAAGCCGCCTGCGCCATGATAAGTGCAGCACAAGCCATTATCCCTGCACAAAAAATAGCAGGTTTAAGTATTGCGGTCACTAACTATGAAAATGTCCAACCACTTAATCATATTGAAGTCATCGGCGCCGGCCACCCCTTACCCGATGCAGCAGGATTAATAGCAGCTCAGAAAGTTGCGACGCATGCACAACAAGCCAAACAGGGTGACTTAGTCTTAGTCTTAGTTTCCGGCGGCGGCTCTGCATTATTACCCGCGCCTGTCGCCGGCATCCCTTTAAACGACAAAATTAAGACAACTGAACTATTACTCGCATCAGGGGCAAGCATTAACGAAGTTAACTGCGTACGCAAGCACTTATCGCGCTTAAAAGGAGGAGGCCTTGCTAAGCTTGCCGCACCGGCCGATGTACACACGTTAATCTTATCTGATGTATTAGGCGATGACTTAAGCACTATTGCCAGCGGCCCAACCGTTGCCGATGCCACCACATTTACAGAAGCCATAAGCATTTTGCAGCATAGACAACTATGGGAGCAAGTGCCATTATCGGTGCAAACTCACTTAGCAAAAGGAGCGCAAGGGCTATACCCGGAAACGCCAAAAGCCGACGCGGCTATTTTTATGCACTCCCGCCACACGCTAGTCGGCAGTAATAGCATCAGCGTACACGCCATTATGCAGGCCAGTACCCGTTTAAACTATGCAACACAGCTCTATAGCAAGCAACTGATTGGTGAGGCGCGTGAGGCCGCCGTACAGCTGCTTCTTTATGCTCAAAACCTATTGCAACAAGGCATCCATCAGCCCTGCGCCATACTCGCAGGCGGTGAAACGACCGTGACTTTACAAGGCTCAGGCTTAGGCGGCCGTAACCAAGAAATGGCATTGGCTTTTATATTGGCTGCCGAACACTCCCCGCTTAAAGCAAGCTGGGTCTTTTTAAGTGCAGGCACCGATGGTATAGATGGCCCAACCGATGCAGCAGGCGGCTTAGTTGATAGCAACTCATTACAACGGATATACACTGCAAACATCCATCCAAAACAGTCTTTGGCGAATAATGACGCTTATCATGCCTTAAAAATCGCAGACGACTTACTGATGACAGGCGCAACAGGTACAAACGTAGCCGACCTACAAATACTGCTGCTCATCCCTCAGATTATATAAAATACTTCTTATTTCAGGAGACCAAAATGTTTAAAAAATCCATGTCCATTGCCGGTTTTGATGATGAACTTTTTCAAGCCATTGCCGAAGAACACCAACGTCAAGAAGACCATATTGAGCTAATTGCCTCAGAAAACTATACCAGCCCGCGCGTATTAGAAGCATTAGGCTCACAACTTACCAATAAATATGCTGAAGGTTACCCAGGCAAACGCTATTATGGTGGCTGTGAATTTGTTGATAAAGCGGAACAACTTGCCATTGATCGCGCCAAAGCATTATTTGATGCCGATTATGCCAACGTACAACCGCATTCCGGCTCTCAAGCCAATATGGCGGTTTTTATGGCCTTAATTCAGCCGGGAGATACCATTTTAGGTCTAAGTCTAGCTGATGGCGGACATTTAACCCACGGTGCAAAACCTAATTTCTCCGGAAAAATATACAAGGCCATTCAATATGGACTGCACCCTGAAACAGGCGAAATTGACTATGACGAAGTGGAAAAACTGGCTTTAGAGCATAAACCCAAAGTATTGGTTGCCGGCTTCTCAGCCTATTCCCGCATTTGGGATTGGCAACGCTTCCGTGATATTGCCGATAAAGTCGGCGCTTACTTATTTGTCGATATGGCGCATGTCGCCGGCTTAGTAGCGGCAGGGCTATACCCCAACCCTGTACCCATTGCCGATGTCGTCACCAGCACCACGCATAAGTCTTTACGCGGCCCCCGTGGCGGTTTAATTTTATGTAAAAGCAATCCCGAGTTAGAGAAAAAATTTAACTCTAATATCTTCCCGGGCATTCAAGGCGGTCCTTTAATGCATGTGATTGCCGCTAAAGCAGTTTCTTTTAAAGAAGCCATGCAAGCTGACTTTATTACGTATCAACAACAAGTGATTAAAAATGCGCAAGCTATGGCCAAAGTCTTTATCGACCGAGGCTTTGATGTCGTTTCAGGCGGGACTGACAACCACTTAATGCTGGTTTCCTTAATTCCTAAAGGCATTACCGGTAAAGCCGCCGATGCCGCACTCAGCAAAGCGCATATCACCGTCAATAAAAATGCCGTCCCTAATGACCCAGAGTCACCCTTTGTCACCAGTGGTATTCGTATTGGTACGCCCGCCCCTACATCACGCGGTTTTAAAGAGGCTGAAGTTAGCCAAATAGCCACTTGGATGTGTGACGTGATGGAAAATATGGAAGATGATACCGTTATCAATGCAGTGCGTGAAAAAGTCAGTATTTTATGCGCACGCTTTCCTGTGTATAGCGACTAACCCCATATAGGCTGGCAAACTCTAACACATTAAAAACCTACTTTCTTAAATGAAGTGGGGTTTATTATGTTGATAAAATACTTTAATTATCCGGAAAATATAAATGTCTGATATTGAAATTGCCCAACAAGCAAAAATGCTGCCCATTATTGATTTAGCAGCTAAAAAATTAGCAATCCCCGCTGAGCACTTAGACCCATATGGCCATTATAAAGCCAAAATATCATTAGACTATATTGATAGCTTAACCGAACAACAAGATGGCAAACTTATTCTGGTCACTGCGGTTAGCCCAACGCCGGCAGGTGAAGGCAAAACCACCACTACCGTAGGTTTAGGCGATGCAATGAATCGCTTAGGTAAAAACACCATCATGTGCTTACGTGAGCCATCACTTGGCCCTTGTTTTGGCATGAAAGGCGGAGCTGCCGGTGGCGGTCACGCACAAGTTGTACCGATGGAAGATATTAACCTGCATTTTACGGGTGACTTTCACGCGATTGGGGTTGCGCATAATTTATTATCAGCCATGATTGATAACCACATCACTCATGGTAATGCCTTAAATATTGACGCACGCCGCATCAAATGGAAGCGAGTTGTGGACATGAATGATCGCGCTTTACGCCATATCACCGTTGGTCAAGGTGGCCCTGCCAATGGTTATTTACGTGAAGATGGCTATGATATTGTTGTCGCTTCGGAAGTTATGGCCATTTTATGCCTAGCCACCAGTCGCGCCGACTTAAAAGAACGCTTAGGGCGTATCGTGATTGCCTATAAAACCGATAAAGTCACCCCTGTTTATGCACGTGATTTAAAAGCACATGGCGCAATGGCGGCCTTGCTTAAAGATGCCATTAAACCTAATTTGGTACAAACTTTAGAAAATAACTTAGCCATTATTCATGGTGGTCCTTTTGCCAATATTGCCCATGGTTGTAATACCGTAACAGCAACCAAAACAGCCTTAAAATTAGCTGACTACACCATTACTGAGGCAGGGTTTGGCGCAGATTTGGGGGCAGAAAAATTTATTGATATAAAATGCCGTATGGCAGGTTTAAAGCCCTCTGCCGTTGTCTTGGTTGCCACGGCAAGAGCTTTAAAATCACATGGCGGTGTTGCTAAAGAAGACCTGAACACTGAAAACTTAGAAGCGGTCGAAGCAGGTTTTGTTAATCTGGAAAAGCACTTGACTAATATTACCCAACACTATGGTTTGCCCTGCGTTGTTTGCATCAATCATTTTACCTTTGATACCGAAGCAGAAATTGCATTAATTATCCAAAAATGTACCGATTTAGGTGCAAAATGTATTGTATCTAAACACTGGGCAGAAGGCGGTGCCGGTGCTGAAGACTTGGCTAAAGCCGTATTAGAGATTGTTGACCATCGTGAACCGGGCTTTACTTATGTTTACGATGATAAGCTACCGCTTTGGGAGAAAATTGAAACAGTCGCCGCCAAAATATATGGCGCGGCCAATGTCACTGCCAGTCCCAAAGTGAAAGGCGAAATTAAGGCTTTGCAAGAAACCTATGGCCACTTCCCGATTTGCATGGCGAAAACGCAAATGTCATTTTCAACCAACCCAATGGCAAAAGGCGCACCGACGGGTCATACCATCGAAATTACCGAAGCACGGCTAGCAAACGGTGCTGGTTTTATCGTGGTCATTGCCGGCAATATGATGACCATGCCAGGCTTGCCTAAAACACCGGCGGCAGAGCGTATTGATATTACCGATGCAGGCGTTATTACAGGCTTGTTTTAATTTATAAAAATAGGGAAGTAGGCAGTGCAATATTGCTTACTTCCGCTTTATGTGCTCTTTTATCACGATGCCAAAAGATGATCTAGCTCAATCTGTCAATAATGGCTCGTCTATAAAATTTCTAAAATCTGATTTAGAATACTGTTGATTGCTCAAAGCCCGTCGGTTTACAAAATAGCTATTTCCCAATATTTTTTTCGCTTGATGTTTTGCTTCTGTTGCCATATCAGCCACTTCAATATGTGACTGACACGCCATGATTGCATCAGAGCACACTATACCAATCGAAAGGCTTAATAAAGGATAAAAACGCAATTCACCTTGCCGATCATAAGCCTGCATCCCTCCTGCATTTTGATGCTCAGGCTTATAAAGATGCAAAGATCTGCGTTCAAAATCACTTAATATTTGCCGACACGCTTTTTCCCAATTTTGTCCTGTATAGATAATAATAAAATCATCCCCACCAATATGACCGACATACCCTGCCTCCTCTTCAACACTAGCGGATAATAATTCAGCCACCAACTTAATGGCTTGATCACCTTTTTCATAACTATAAATGTCATTAAAAGGTTTAAAATTATCTAAATCAAAATAAGCAACCGTAAACCGCATATCATCCATAATCATGTTGTCAACAATATGATTAATCGGTGTAATCCCCGGCAATAATGTCAACGGGTTTGCATGTTGTGCACTTTTCAACTGCTGCTCAGTGATGAGTTGCAATAAATCCATTACCATACCGACACCACGATATTTACCCTTTTCAGTAATAATAAAGGCTAAATCGGTACGCATATTGTTGGTTAATTGTTGACTCACTTCAGCCACTGCCACTTTACAATCAAATATAAAGGGCTTTAAATCAATAAAGGCTTTAACAGGCTTTTTTCCATGTAATTCAATACCATAACGACTAGAGAATAACTTACTCAAGAATTTATCTTTATAGACCAAGCCGACTGCAACCCCACCCTCTACCAAAGGAATCACCGTTAAATGGCTATCTTTTTGAAAAAGGCGTAATACCTCGCTATTACAAGTTTGTGCAGAAATGGCAGGTACTTCCTGTATAATTTCTTGAATAAATGAAGTCGATTTAAAGGCAACGACTTTCTTTTGCTCCCTTTTTTCGCTAAATTTTTCTTCTGCTATTTGCACAATGGCTTGCGCAGTCGGCCGTGCAAAATAATAGCCTTGAAAAAAACTCACCCCCAATGCAACAACGGCATGATATTCTTCTTCTGTTTCTATCCCCTCTGCAATAACATGACAATTCGTTGCGATAGCCATACTCTGAATGGAGCGCACAAAATTAAGCTTTACAGGGTCTTTATCAATATCTTGAATAAAATGACGGTCAATTTTGACATAATCAGGCAACAACTCAGTCCATAATCGCAAGCCGGAATAACCAGCACCTAAATCATCTAATGCAATTTCAAATCCCATGCTACGATAATGCGCAACAGCATCACGCATTAATTGATAATTATCGGTAGGTTGATGCTCCGTTATTTCAATAACAATACTTGCAGCAGGTATATTGGCCTCCGCCAAAAAATCGAGTGTTTTACCTTTTTTAAACTCAGGGTCAAGCAATACAGATGGGCTGACATTCAGAAATAATTTTTGCGACAATGACTGCTCAGAAAATTGTCGTATACTGGTACTACGACAGGCATGTTCTAGTGCTACCGTTTTTTCATAACGCTCAGCGACACTAAATAAGTTAATCGGATTATGTAAAGGGCTATCAGACGGCCCTCTAATCAAAGCTTCATAAGCATAAATATTTTTTTGCTCTGATGAAACAATAGGCTGAAATAAAGAGGTTAATTGTTTATTTTTTATAATGTGATTCAATTGCTCATGCAGCTTATGCATACTTTCAGTCCTAAAAGCGTTTATAACCATATTAGCGTTGTCAATAGCTCTTTATTAAAGGCACTTTAGTTTACAAGCACAACATGACCATAAGGTTACAAATTCGTATAGGCTACTATCAGCTATTAACCCAAAACAGCCTGTAAACAAGCCACAATATAATTTTGCTCAGCCTCTGTCATTTCAAAAAAAAGAGGCAACGAAATGGCGGTTTGATAATACGCCTCGGCCTCTGGAAAATCACCCGGCTTAAATCCCATTTTTTGATAATAGGGCTGTAAATGCACGGGAATATAATGCACATTGACACCCACTCCCTGCTGACGCAATGCATTAAAAACCTGCTCTCGGGACTGATGACACTCTGTTAGTGATAAGCGAATAACAAATAAATGCATGGCTGAATAGCCCCATTCCACTTGCTGCTGATAAGTGATAGGCAACGTTGCTAACAAGTGCTGATACTGCTGTGCTAATTGATGTCGGCGTGTGATAAATTCAGTCAACCGGCTTAATTGACTTAAGCCTAAAGCTGCCTGCAATTCGGTCATACGATAATTAAAACCTAAGGCTAGCTGTTGGTAA
>JALSIU010000315.1 GCA_026989715.1 Methylomonas sp. | reverse complement strand
CCCTCCGATCCTATCACAACACCTAAACGGAAATCGCACCGACACAGATCACATAGACGCAGATCATCTTCCCGGCAAGCGACAACCTTTAACTTCAAGCAGAAAAATGTTATTTATACAGGTGTGGCAACCGCTGTTACACTCTTTATAGTATTTATCATCAGTAACCAAAACAGTGCGCCCTCTTTTAGCACACCAGCCGAACCAATAACTTTTCCTGAAGCGAGCGAATTGCCAATGGTACAGTTGCCTAATTTTCATATGCAACACCCACGCCTCCCAGCTCCCACCACATTGGAAATTGAATATATCAAGCATCACAATCCCCAATATATTCGTACCCTTCGTGGACACGCGAAAAAAGGCGAAGGCCTTCTCTACCAAGCTATTGCAACTGCTTCAATACAACCTGACACTCAAGCATTAAACACTATTTATCAACGTCTTATCAATCTTGAGTTTGAAGGACGTGGTAATGTACAGGCAAGACCTATCGCACAAGCCTATGACTGGTTATATCCTTATTGGTCATTCGAACAAAAGTTGGGGTTACAACAAAAATTAATTGAAGGTTGTCATTATTTGATAGATTTCATAAGAGAAAGCAGCTTATCACCCTACAACGTTTACTTATATAACAGTCCATTTCAGGCCTTAATGGCCACTGCCATTGCTGTTTACCAAGATACACCGGAAGGACAAAGCTGCATGAACTTTACTTATGATTTATGGAAAAATAGGGTCTTACCTGTTTGGCAACAAGTCATGGGTAAAAATGGAGGTTGGCATGAAGGCGGCGAATATATCGGCATAGGAATTGGCCAAGCCATCTACACAGTGCCAGCAATGTGGCGTAAAGCGACAGGCGAAGACATTTTTAAAAATAACACAGGCATTGCCGGCTTCCTAGACTTTTTAATTTATCGTACCCGCCCCGATGGAACGCATATTCGCTGGGGGGATACCTTATTTTTTGACCGAAAATCACCCGACAAAACCGCTTTGGCCATTGAATATAATCATAAACCGGCATACAGCTTAGGAGGGTGTCCCAAAGCAAATACGCCATCACTTGTACCTTGGGGGCCATTAACCACTGATATGCTTTGCGACCCTCAGAGTATTAATCAACTACATCTAGCACGCCACTTTGATGGAATTGGTATGGTTATGGCCAGAAGCGACTGGAGCGCGGATGCAACCTATGTCGTCTTTAAAGCAGGTAATAATTACTGGTCACATTCTCACTTAGACCAAGGCGCATTTACGCTTTACAAAGGCGGCCCTTTAGTAATTGATAGTGGCTTGTATGGTCCAAAATACGGCTCTGACCATCATATGAATTATACATATCAATCCATTGCACATAATGTCATTACGATTACCGATAGTGCCGATAATTTGCCGCTTCCGGATAAAAAAGATAAAAATAAATTTAGAGACATAGCCAATGATGGAGGCCAAAGGCGAATTGGCTCAGGCTGGGGAAAATCTGCGCCTATCGACCTAAACGACTGGCTTAATCAAAAAGATACTTATCAAGCTGGAAAAATCGAGAAATATTATGCTGATGGTGACTTTGTGGTCGCTATTGCAGATCTAACAGCAGCCTACACGAATAAAAAATCCGGTTCAGGGACATTTAGCGACCGAACACGACGGGTTGAACGCTATTGGCGTGCTTTTGTCTATGACCGTAGTAATGATATTATTTTAATCTTTGATAATATCACCGCGACCAACCCTAACTTTACCAAACGTTCCATTTTTCATACGATTAACCGACCTTACTTGCAGGACAACAATAAAATCATTGCACAAACTTACTATCGAAAAAAAGACCCTGCCCAAAAAGGAGGGAGCATAGAAGCCACCATCCTATTTCCTAAGCAAGCCTTCATCAATATTGTGGGCGGTAAAAATAAAGCATTTTGGGTGCAAAATAAAAATTATAATGCCAACGGCGCAATCAGTACCTTAGTCAAAAAACGTAAACGTAATAGCCCAGAACCTGGGGCATGGCGCGTAGAAGTCATTCCTCCTATGGCACAACCGACAGATTACTTTTTAACGGTTTACAACCCTAAACTTGCGGGAGAAAAAAGCGATATCAGCCTAGAAGCCATCGAGTCCGATACTGAAATAGGCGGCAAAATACGAGGGGCTGCACAAAGTTATCAAATCAGCTTTTCCAAACAACAAAAAACCTTAAGCATAAAATTTAACCCTGCAACGCGAAATAACATCGAGCTTTAACTAAAAAGAGCATCAAGGGTACGATACAAAATATCAGACTTTTACGGTGTTGCTGTTAATTTATCATAATCAACAGCAACTTGCTGATAAACCCAATCATACATTTCTTTTAAATCAGGGCGCATATTATCAAGTGCTGACTGCGTTTTTATAAAGTAAGGTGCCCTAATACCATGATAATCCATATCAGCACCAACTTTCTCAAATAAAATTCCCGAACGCTTCAACAAGCGCGGTAAAAAAGGCTCCATCATCGCAAACACATTGGTTTTTTGCGTTAAAGCCGTTATTGACGTTGCAGCCAAAAAAGCCGACACAGCAATTAAAGAAAAAGTTCTTTGTTCTCGCTTCGTGCAATCCATACTATCAACCTCACCAAATCGTGTGGCCGTTTCACCTGGCCTGCGTCTAAATGCCGTATCCACAGCTAACCTAGAAATCTCACATTCAGTATCACGCTGTAAATGCCAACTATCAATCAATGGCTTATTCAAGCTCTGCTGACAAAATTTTTCAAAGGGCAATAAACCATTTTCAATGCTTGCACAAACAGGAACTAGACGTACACACCCAGCAGAGCGACCTGTTTCCTTATGCACAATTAAGCAATGCAAAGACTGTTCATCAAATTCATCCGTTTCAATCTTATCAGGAAATAAATCGGTTGCTTCGTATTTAAATTCTTCACAATAAACGCGGTATCTCACACCATAAACTTCTTTTGCCTGTTCTGCAGTAGTCACTAACTGAATACGAAAATAATCTGTAAAATCGTCTATTAAAGTACTAGCTTTTTCTGTCATAGTTTTCCTGTGCTCATCCGGCAAACGCTTATCTAACGAATGGATTATACAGGAAAACATCAAAAATCAACCGACTCCCGCAAACGAATAAACAAAGAGACTCCATCGCAGCCCTAAATTTACCCGATTAAATCAAAATCCATTCGGCTAACGCTAAAAATACAAAAAAACCAATGGCATCTGTTGCTGTTGTCAATAATAACGGCGATGCAATTGCAGGGTCACCCCCTAATTTTTTGATAAGCAAAGGTATCATAGAGCCTATTAAGCCTGCGACTGCCAAATTGAGCATAATCGCCATAGCAATCACTAAACCCAACAGTGCTTGCTGAAACCATAGGAAAGTTATCACTGAGACGATAGCCCCCATAATCATGCCATTAATAGTCCCCATCATGACTTCTTGCTTAATGACCGGGAATGCATTTTTCCAATCAATTTGCCCTAAGGCAATTTTCCTAACGGTAACCGTGACTGCCTGATTACCCACATTACCGCCTAATGCCGCAACAATCGGCATCAGTACTGCAAGTGCCACGATATGCTCTATCGTTTCTTTATAAATATTGACCACAAAAACAGCACAGAGCAATGCCGCTAAATTAATAAACAACCAGTGCAATCTGGCTTTACGTGCGGAACCTAAACTTTCTTCTTCAGCATCTTGGCTAGCCCCTGCCATTTTCAATGCCTGATTTTGCTCCTGCATACGAATTAAATCATAGATATTTTCAAACACAATACGACCTTGTAATTGCTGTTCATCATTAAGCACAGCAATAACACTCAACTCATATTCTTCAAATAATTGAATAACCTTTTCAATAGGAGTCGTCGTATGCACGCTCAGCGGTTTATGGTGATGTACTACCGCTCGTGCCATAATTTCCTGCATCGTATCAGTATCATCAAATAACAATAAGTCAGTAAAATGCAGTACTGCAACCAAGTGTTGCGCAGCATCTAATACAAATAATTTAAAAATGGGACTATCCGGCTCTTCCTGTCTAAAAGTACATACTTTTTGCTTTACATCAGATAAGGTATTGGTCAATTCGGCCGTTAACATTTCCACTTGCATATAAGCTCCCGCCTGATCTGCAGGAAACTGAGAAAGCTGAGTCACTTCAGCCTGTTCATCAGGCGCAAGTAAACGATAGGTACTTTTGGCATAATGCTGATCATACTGTTTAACGCGTTGTAGAAAATCGGTCAAATCATCACTGGTAAGATAAGATAATGCCGTCGCCATTTTTTTATGTGGAATCCGCGAAAAAGCCTCTTCAAAAATATGGCTAGGTAACTCAAAAAGTACTTTACATAAGTCATCTAGCGGTAATTTGGCTATTTCAGCAAAAAAAACACCGACATCTGCTTCATATTGCAAACGCAATTTTTTAGCCATTTGCGTGGCCGTTCCTTTAGACACATCATTACCTGTCGCAGGGTTAACACTGTTTTGAGTCATAAGCTTATTATTGGGTCAGTTTTTTAACTTATATGGAAAAACCAGCTTAAATAGCTTAGTATTATTGCATCCATTAAAGATGGTATTTTTGTACGCGATAACGTAATGTTTCTCTGGTTGTCCCTAGCATTCTCGCTGCTGCCGTGACATTATTCCCCGTTCGATTAAGCACTTCCTGAATAATATATTTTTCCATATCCGGTAAAGTCAAAGTGCCATCTAGCGGCAAAAACACGCCATTTTCCATTTGAGCCGCCGCCGGTGTCGTACTATTTGGCAACTGTAGCCACTGCTCGGGAAAGACATCGCTATTTGCCAATAGGACGCAACGTTCAATAATATTGCGTAACTCACGAATATTACCCGGCCAAGTATAACTTTCCAATTTTTGGGTCACCGTATCAGGAATCACTCTAATATTTTTACTCGATTTAGCATTATTTTCTGCAATAAACAATTGCACCAACTCGCGCAAGTCATCTAAGCGTTCTCTTAGCGGTGGTATATGGATATTAATCACATTCAAACGATGGTATAGGTCTTGCCTAAAGCGACCTGCGCTGACTTCGTGCTGCAAATCTTTATTGGTTGCTGCAATAATTTGTACATCGACATCAATTTCATGATCGCCACCTAGGCGACGAATACGCAACTCTTCAACGGCTTTCAGTAATTTCCCCTGCAACTCTATATCCATTTCACCAATTTCATCCAGAAATAAAGTACCGTTATGTGCCTGTTCAAATAAACCACGATGCCGTTTTTTAGCTCCGGTAAAAGCGCCGGCCTCATAACCAAACAATTCCGACTCTAATAATTCACGCGGTAATGCCGCACAGTTGATTTCAACCAGAGGCCCTTTCGCGCGCGTGCCGGAATAATGCAATATATTAGTAATAAGGCCTTTGCCTGTTCCTGTTTCGCCACTAATAATCATGCTGGAAAAAGGTACTTGCGATACCTGCGTCAGCATTTCACGCAATAAGCAAATGGCCTTACTCTTACCGACCAGCATACGTATGGAATATTTATTATTTTGTTCCTGCGCTTGATTATCTAATCGGCGTTGCGCTCGCGCACTACGAGCCGCCCCTTCGACCAACAAATTCAACCGCTTTAAATCACACGGTTTTTCTATAAAATCATACGCACCTAAACGTAGCGCCCTGACAGAATCAGACACTGAGCCATAGCCTGTTAAAAATAGCCACTCGGTACTATTTAATACTCCTTTGAGTTGCTCCAGAAAATCCAGACCATTGCCATCAGGCAAATTCATATCAGACAAAACCACCAGCGGCTCTATACCTTGCTCTAAGTATTTTTCAGCTTCAGCTAAGGAGCATACCAATGTTGTCTCCCAGTTTTGTTTGCGAAAATACCTTGCCAATTCATTGCCCAACAAGGTCTCATCTTCAATAATTAATAAACTATCTCTCATTGACTATCCGGTAATATTAAAGAGGCACAAGCATGACCTCGGCTATCATTTTTTAATTCCAAGCGGCCACCATAAGACTTAGCAAATCGCTGTACCATCGGCAAGCCCAAGCCTGTGCCCTTCTCTTTATAACTGGCAAAAGGCCGAATGCCCTGCTCCAACAATGCTTTCGGAAAAGCTACACCGGTATCGCTAATTTGAATGATTATTTGCTGTGCTTGATGCTGTACATGCAAATCAACCTGCCCTTGTTGAGTCCCAATAGACTGTATTGCATTCAGCAGTAAATTAAGCAAGGCTTGACGCAATTCATTTTCCGGCAAAAAAGCACAGAGATTAGGATCGACTTGATAATGCAAAGAAATATTTTCTTTTACTTGATAATTTACCAAAGTCATCAATTCAGAAATTAACTTATATAAATCTATATTTTTTGCCTTTTCAGGCGTTTGCTTAGAAAAAGCCAATAAATCATTAAGTCGCCCTGTTAAACGCTTAATTTCAGCATGTACCATTTGTATGCGCTCGTTCATATCGGCATCATCACAGTCTTGTGCCATATTTTCCAGCGCAACCTGAATACCAGCCAAAGGGTTACGTAATTCATGTGCGGCACTAGCCGCTAACTCACCAACTGCCGCAAGCCGGTCAGCACGTGCCAAACTATGGCTTTGCGCAAGTAAAGTATGAGTTGCATTACGTACTTCCTTTTCCAGCAAACGTGTATGCGACTGGTGCTCTTGTTCCAGTTCAGAAAGACGCATCACTAAGTTATTATAATTAGTAAATAATGGCTGCATCACAGAGTCAATTTGAATATCTTCAATCGGTTGCTTTTCTCCCTTAATGAGGTTAGAAAATAATTCATCTAACGCTTTAATAGGCCCCATCACATGGCGACTGAAAAAAAACAAAATAAAACATAAAAGAATCAAAAAAATACCAGAGGGAATGATAATGGCCAGTTTTAACTCCAGCTGACTATCAAGATAAACTTCATCTAATAATTTTTCTTCTTCCTGCATTTGCTGCAACAATACTTCGCTCGATAGTTGTAGTGCATGCATCAAATCTTTGGGTTGTCCTTGCCGAATACTGGCTAATATATTTTGAATTTTGCTATGTGAGACATTGCTACTGGTCATACCACGATATTGCGCCTCGATTAAGTCAATAATTTTTTGATGCGTATCAGAATGCTGCCCAACCGCCTCATCACCTTCAAGAGCAGGCGCAAGAGCCTCTTCCCTTTGATGTTTAAGTAATTCAAATACCCACTGCTGTAGCTGATTACCCTGCGTTATATCCTGTTTTATCGTATCAATACGTTGCTGATTTCTCCAAGTGATACTGCTTAAAGCAATTAATTCAAGCACAATCAACACGCCCAGTACTAAGCCGATAATCAGAAAGGGTCGATAAATTAATTTATGCATAATTTAAAAACAAAGTAAGAATGAGATAGCTCAAAAACATGCAATATTTATACCATGTGTTTATTTATATACCAATAAAAGTTAAATAGAGGTTTAGATTTAAAAAATTGGTTTATATAAACCAAACCAACAGGCTGATATCAACCGATATTCCTTATCATGACAGATTGAGGACATAAGTTGCCGGTCACAAGACGCAAGAGAAATAATAAAATGATTCATTGGTATAATGCATGCTTATACCTTATATTTAACAAACCATCAATTTAGTCTGTAAAAGAACAATATGACACTTGACGTTTATTTATCCATTTTTACCCTGATGCTGTTCTCCCTTGGGATAAACATTTTTTCTTTGAAAATGCGTATTCCCTATACGGTTCTTTTAGTCATTGGCGGCTCATTATTGGTTCCTTTGTCTAAAATAGAGGCATTTCAATTTATCACCAGCTTTCAATTAACACCTGAACTATTGTTCTTTGTTTTTTTGCCTATTCTCATTTTCGAATCAGCCTACAACATAAAAATCCGTAATATCCAAGAAAATAAATTTGCCATTAGTATGCTGGCCATTGCGGGTTTACTCATTTCAACTTTTTTTATTGGATATGTCGGCCAATGGGCATTCGCGCTACTGGGTTTTGATATTCCCTTATTGGTCACCTTACTTTTTGGTGCCATCATTTCTGCAACAGACCCGGTGGCTGTGCTCTCCTTATTTAAAGAATACGGTGCACCGCGTCGATTGACCTTGATATTTGAAGGTGAAAGCCTGTTTAACGATGGAACGGCTTTTGCTATATTTCTTGTCTTCCTAGACATTATGTTACATGGATTTCATGGTGCAACAACGGTATTACAGGGACTTTTAGCCTTTTTTACCATGATTATCGGTGGCGGACTTTTCGGCTTATTGATGGGCTTTTTATTTTCTAAGCTAATTGAGTGGGTAAAAGGTCATGAGCATCTTGAAATTACCCTCACATTGCTAGTTGCCCATTTCACCTTTCTGTTAGCAGAACTTATTTCTGAAGAATTAGTGATTGGTGGTTATCATATCCAGATTTCTTCTATCATCGCCACACTCGTTGCGTCCATTGTGATGGGTAATTTCGGACGTTATAAAATGTCTACCGGCGTTGAAGAGTATATGGAAAAATTCTGGTCTTATTTTGCTTTTCTTGCCAATTCACTGGTCTTTGTTCTAATGGGCTTATTGTTTACCAGCCTTTCTATTGCGATTCATGTTGCCATTTTACCTATTTTAATCGCTATTTTAATTGTTGTGCTAGCGCGAGCAATCTCAGTTTATTGCTCAATAGGCTTTGCCAATCTTAACCGGTCGGAAGAAGATATTCCTTTAAACTGGCAACATTTACTCTCATGGGGAAGTTTACGCGGCGCCATTGCCGTTATTATGGTCATGCTGATTCCTGATGATTTAAGCCTAGCTAACTGGCATTACCCATTTTCAATTAAAGAATTTATCACTGCAATCACCATCGGCAGTATTTATTTCACCCTAATCATTAAAGCCACCACCATAGGAAAGGTGATACATTGGCTCAATATTGACACCTTGCTACCACACGAACAAATGAGCTATTTCAAAAGCAAGGCACTTATTTATCAAAGCTTAAAAGCGCGAACAAAAGAGCTTTTTGAGCAAAAATATATTAATGAAGCACAATACAACACCTTAACGGCCGAACACCAGGCTCTATATGATAATATCTGCCAACTATGCCATGAAAAAAATAAAGATCCCAGTCATGTGGTTGAAAATATGTTGCGCATTTATACCTTGGCACTACAAAAAAGTGAGCTTAAAGAAATTTTTAGACGTGATGAAATTAATGAAAACATATACAAAAAGAACCTATTAATTTTAGAAACACAAATAGAACGAGTAGAGCAAGACCGCCCGCAATTAGAGTCGCTTAATATTTATTTAGATAACTGGATAAGCAAAATGAATCATTTCATTAAACGCACTCTATCCTCTTCCGGTTTAAGCGCAACACAAGAGCTTTACCTCTATTATCGCACTCAGTACAAACTGATTAGCAAGGTAGTTGATGATTTGGCTAAAATAAAAAATTCGCCCTTAATCGAAATTTTTGACGACCCCAAAGCCTTTCAGAATGTTGAAAGTATATATCAACACCTAAAAGATAAAACCATACAACAAATGGCAAATGAAATAAAATCGAACAAAGAGTTAGTTGATGAGATGAACCTACAATCTGCTCAAGCATTACTAGACATCTCACAAGCAGATACCTTAAAAGATTTGCATCAATATGAAATTATTTCCAGTAAATTATATGTCCTACTGAGTAAGGAATTTAATAAAAAAAATGATTAATGTCTCATGCCTTACAATCTGGTGTTTTTCAAGATAGTCAGCTTGTCAGAAAACGTTATCTACGCTACGCTTGATAAGCTATTCCGA
>JALSIU010000314.1 GCA_026989715.1 Methylomonas sp. | reverse complement strand
AATAAGAATATGCTTAAGCTGCAACTCTGCAATCAGTCGCCTAGCATGTTGTAAGGCAACTGCAACTGCAACATGACCTTTGGCAATCACTCGAGATTTCTCATGGAACTCCATCGCCAATTCATCCTGCAAATCCAGAAAAAACTGATTATCATCCTCAATAACCCGGCCTTTTCTTGCATGCTCAGAGAGGCACAATAACATTGGTGTTGCTTCGGGTTTAATATCTTGATTATCTACCAAGCATTCCGTAATCGCCGCTGCAGCCATTTTAATTAATTTGGTTTTACCGCGCCAAGGTTCCTCCAAAGGTACTTCACTGCCCATAATCCATTCACCGCCATTATCCATAAAGCGGGTTTCTTGAACATTATCAATGGCACATCGAATCGCGGCACACGCGGCAGGTGCATTTAAGCCCACACCTGTCACCATTCCCACACCGGTAATGGCTAACGGCATTCCACTCATGATTCAGCCTCGTCATCTGTTGCGGCCTTATTGGCTTTTGCTAAATGCGCTAAAGAAGGGTAATAGGTTTTGCCTAATGCTCGCGCTCGCCACCAAGCCCTGGACATTTTGCCGGCCAGCACTTGCTTTATTTCAAAGATATTTTTTTGCAAAGGCCGACTTGCCCGCCAAGTCAGCGTAAAGATACCCTTATCAGGCTCGATAAGTAGCGTATCAAGTACGGCATGAGTTTCATGCTTTACCCCTTTTTTACCAAAAAATACAATCGGCATATCTATTTTAGGAATATTAAACGCGGTGCGCCCTTCTGGAGTCAGATTCACCAACACCACTTCTTCCCCCCCTTGTAAATAGGGAATTTGCTGATCAATAGGGGCAGCTTGATAATACGCTACGTTAAAATCAGCAGGTAAAAATGGAAAACAATTATCAATCCAATCCTGATCATACGTTCCTGCATGTTGAATGCGACCTGCCCAACCCCGCCCTATCGGCCCAAATGCCATCGGTTGATAGGCAATATCCACGCGGGTAATGGGTTGCTTAACAGCTTCGGTTTGTGGTGCGGGAGAGCCTTGAATTAAGTCTCGATCTTGTATGGCATGAAAACCTTTTCCAACCGGATTTTGCATATAAGCACTGTGTTTATTGACATCGGCGTGGAAATTATCTACTCCCCCAAAAGCCTCATTATAACTAAATGGCATCACCGTAAAATCAACCAGCTGACCGGTGTCGATAGAACCACTCGCTGTCCATTGCCGTGGCGCGGTAACAACAAAGGTTTTGGTCAATGTCGCTACCTTAAGGCCTACTTGCACCTTATAGGCAGGCTTGCCTTGTGGCGCATAGGCACTGCCATTTAATAAAACATCACAATATGGCTTAATTGGTGCATAATCGACTTCATAAATGGGTGCCGAAAATCCGGGTTCGCCCGTAAAAGTATCCGCTTCGATTAAAGGAATTTGTTCAGCAGATAACTGCGCAACATCACCCGGTTTAGGAATATTAAACGTCCCTTTCACAACCACGACTAGCAACTCGCGCCCATCAGGTTGCATTCCCATCGTATAGCCTGCCGGCATACCTGTCGTATTGAGAAGATCCATATTGGTATTTATACTTATTGTTAATTAATCTGTACCGAACCGCCTTTAATTCGATTTACGCCGGATGAACGACTGAGCACATAAGCACCTCTTAAAATCACTTTGCCCGATTTGGTTAAAGTGATACTCGCTTTACCACATTGCAAGGTAATATTTTTCCGGGCAGACAGTACAATGCTTTCATCATCTAATCTAGCCTTGGCCAATGGACTGTTTTGCACTGCTTTTACTGACGTAACCTGCTGTATTTTTCCCATAATCAATGGCATATTTGGATCGCCGCCTTCAAACATCAAGGCCACTTCACAACCCACATCCGAACTTTGCATTGTCACCGTGCTACGCGCCGCAATAGCCGTTTCCGCAGGATTTCCGGGAAAGGCAACTAATGGCACACCTTCGTTATTAATGCTTAATAATAAGCCAATCACTACGCCATCAATTTTCTGACTTATCGGTGTTGCATCATTTGCTATTTGTGTTGTTTGCATCATCTTAAACCTCCACAAGTGTCGCTCAATTCGTTAAACCGGCTTTTAATTCTGAAGAATTTTTTTGCCTTTCATGGTGATATTTTTCGATGCTTTAACATCTACTTTACCTGAACCTTTCACAGTAATATCTTTACCTACTATCTGTATCGTGCCATCTTTTTTCATAGTAATGCTGGCTTTGCCCGTTTTAATCACAATTTTATCGCCCACATCAATGACCAAATTTTTACCGACCGTGATCGTTTGGTCTTTGCCGACACTCATACTATGGTTATCGCCAATACTTTCTGCTAAATCTTGACTGACAGCAACCGTCTGATTTGCACCATAGGTTTCACTCACATCACCACCGACCTTAGTGGACTTAGTCGCACCCACTTGCTGTGTTTTAGCGGCACCGACCGATTCCGTCATCGCCGCACCGACAGAAACATGATAAGCCACACCCACACTCAATGCTTTATCAACCCCTATCGTTTCAGCTTTGTTAACACCCACTGTTTCCGTTTTATTACTGCCTATCGTCACCGAGCGATTTGAACCGATATTAATAGTTTCGTTCACTACCACCTTTTCAGTGCGATTATTACCAATGGTAATGCTTTCATTATTCCCCACTTGCTCAGTACGATCATTCCCTATCGTAATGGTTTCATCATTGCCTACGTCCTCGGTGCGGTCATGCCCTACCGAAGTCGTTTCATCATTCTCAACAATATTATCTTGATTTTTTTCGGCATGAATATAAACCTGCTCCTCACCCATCTTGTCTTCAAAGCGAATCTCATTAAAATTCGCCCCGCCACCACCTTGTGAGCTACGGCTTTTAATACCGCTTTGCGTTTTATTGGCAGGCAAATCATAAGGCGGCGTTTGATCGCCATTATAAACACGGCCAGTCACAATGGGTCTATCAGGGTCACCCTCTAAAAATTCAACAATCACTTCTTGACCAATCCGCGGAATATGAATCCCACCCCAAGTTTTCCCTGCCCAAAGTTGGGATACACGCACCCAACAAGACGAGTTTTCGTTAGATTCACCATAGCGGTCCCAATGAAATTGCAATTTAACTTGCCCGTGTTCATTGGTGTAGATTTCTTCGCCACTAGGCCCTACGACAACCGCCGTTTGCGGGCCTTGTACCACAGGCTTGGGCGTACTTCTTGCGGCTCTAAACACAACATCACTCGCAACCGCCGTAAAATTATTTCTATAATCAACACTACCGCTTCCGGTCGATTCAAAATTATCGACATGGATGCTATGTGCAACCGAAACTAGCAAGTATTCACGGTTTTGATCGTCACGCGTATAGTTTTCTAAGGTAAACAATGCACCACAGCCCATTGTTTTCACCGTGCCTTGCCCTTGCGCTTGTTCATAACCTGTATGCAGCTCTTCTATCCGCGTACGCACATAACGACTGCCCTCGCCACTGGTGACATATTCACCGGGGTAATCAAATATCTCATATTCTGCTTCAGAGTGTTGTTTAGCAATATTGGCATCCACTTCCAAATCCAGCTTTGGCAGTTTGAAATCATAATCGGTTAATACGCAAGACCCAGGCTGAATCTTCTGTTCAAAGTGCCATTGCGTGATACATTCTCCATCATAAACTTCTGCTTGGCTCAGTGGATGGTATTCTATCGTCGCCTCACCCTCTAAAGGGCTATGAGAACTACTACTATCTGCTAAGTTAAGCGTATGCTTACCTTCTTCGTGGGTAAAATAGTAATAAATGCCTTCCTGTTCCATTAAGCGGCTGAGAAAATTAAAATCCGTTTCACGATATTGCACACAGTATTCCCAGGTTCGATATTCTTCTGACAGTTTACTTTCAATATCCGTAAAACCGAGCTCATTACACACTTGGGTAATAATCTCCGGCACGGTCATTTCTTGGAATATTTTACAATCGGAAGTACGCGTCAAAAACCATAACCAAGGCTGAATGGTTGCATGATAGCGGTTATAACGTCCTTGATTGACCGATTGTGAAATGCGGCTGACATAGCCATTAAAAAAACGCACGCCTTCCATTAAATTTAAACGGATGGAAACATTTTGCCCCAATATATCGGCAAAGACGATATTCTGCTCACTCGCCAGTTCAACCTGAATAGTAAATAATCGCCCCAGCTCTTCAGTGACGGTCATCCCTTGCAATAAAAGCACATCAGCACCTAGCGGTGTTATGATTTCTATTTCACGATTCTGTTGAGTTGGAGGCATATTAAATACTCTTTAAATAATAGACATTAATCAAACTGATAGCTAAATTCACTGTCTTTAACCGAAATATTAATCGCCGCAATACTTTCTCCAGCCATCATTTTAGTTAAAAATGCCTGACTAATTGTCGGTAAAACGGTATTGGTTAAAATAGCATCGACGACTCGCGCACCACTTTCCAGCTCACTACAACGACCTGCAATCAGTTCTACAACTGCATCATCATAATGAAAAGGAATGCCATGATTTTCTAACACACGTTTTTCAATACGTTGCAGTTGCAATTTAATAATCGCATGCATCATGTCATCACTGAGTGGATAATAAGGAATAGTGACCAAACGTCCCAATAAAGCGGCCGGAAAGACTTTAAGCAATGGCTCACGCAGTGCTTTGGCAATGCCTTCCGGCTCAGGCATTAAATCAGGGTCTTTACATAAATTGGTAATTAACTCGGTTCCGGCATTAGACGTTAATAAAATAATGGTATTTTTAAAATCAATAAAGCGGCCTTCCGCATCTTCCATCCAACCTTTATCAAAAACTTGAAAGAAAATTTCATGTACATCAGGATGTGCTTTTTCGACCTCATCCAATAACACAACACTATAAGGCCGGCGGCGTACTGCTTCAGTTAAAATACCGCCTTCCCCATAGCCGACATAACCCGGTGGTGAGCCTTTTAATGTAGACACGGAATGCGCCTCTTGATATTCGCTCATATTGATGGTGATAATATTTTCTTCACCGCCATACAGTGCTTCTGCTAAGGCCAAACCGGTTTCAGTCTTCCCTACCCCAGACGTACCGCATAAGAGGAAAACACCAATGGGTTTACCTGGATTATCCATACCGGCACGTGAGGTTTGTACGCGCTTAGCAATCATATCCAGCGCATGCCGCTGACCAATCACCCGCTTATTCAGCGTTTCCCCTAAATTAAGAATTGCATCAATTTCATTTTTAACCATACGGCCTACCGGAACCCCTGTCCAGTCGGCAATCACGGAGGAAATAGCTTGGCTATCGACCGTAGGGAACATAAGCGGTTGCTCGCCCTGCATTGCACTTAATTTAAGCTGTAAATCTTTTAGTTTTTGAAAGACCTCGGCACGTTGCGTATCGTCCATCGCCGTATCCGCTAACAGCCCCTCCGTAGCCTCTTCTTTGGCAACCGCCTCACCCGTATCTACTGCACTCGCATCCGAAGGCGTATTATCAGCTAAATCTTGCACAGACAATTTAGCACGCAATGCCAAAATCTCTGCAACCAATTCCTTTTCACCTTGCCAACGTGCTTCTAGCGCATCCAGCCGCACTTGCTCTTCAGCGAGCTTCGCCTCGACTTCAGTAGCACGCCCCCCCGTTTCAATACCAACATCCGCCTCTCGCTGAATAATTGAGGCCTCAATCTTTAAAGCCTCAATACGCCGGCGACTATCATCTACTTCTGCCGGCACTGAGAACTGACTAATGGCAACCCGCGCACAAGCAGTATCTAGCACACTGACAGCTTTATCAGGTAGTTGTCTATCCGGAATATAGCGGTGCGACAGTTTAACCGAGTCTTCAAGGGCTTCATCTAACAACAAGACTTTATGATGTTGCTCCATCACAGCGGCGGCACCGCGCATCATCATTAAAGCTTTCTCATCATCCGGCTCATCAACTTTAACGACCTGAAAACGCCGTGTTAATGCGGGGTCTTTTTCAAAATATTTTTTATATTCAGCCCAGGTTGTCGCCGCAACGGTGCGCAATGTGCCACGTGCCAAAGCAGGTTTTAATAAATTAGCGGCATCGCCCGTCCCTGCGGCACCACCGGCACCAATTAAGGTATGCGCCTCATCAATAAATAAAATAATGGGTTTTTCTGAGGCTTGTACTTCCTCAATCACTTGCCGTAACCGATTTTCAAACTCTCCTTTCATGCTGGCTCCGGCTTGTAATAAGCCTAAGTCTAAAGTTCTGATGCTGACATCTTTTAAAGGTTCCGGCACATCGCCTGCGGCAATGCGCAACGCGAAACCTTCTACGACGGCTGTTTTCCCGACTCCAGCCTCCCCCGTTAAAATGGGGTTGTTTTGCCTACGGCGCATTAAAATATCAATAATTTGCCTAATTTCATCATCCCGTCCCACAATGGGGTCAATCTCACCTTTACGCGCCGCATCAGTTAAATCAATTGAAAATTGTTGCAAGGCCGCTTGCTTGCCCATTTGTGCGGGCGGAATAGCTCCCGAGCTTTCTCCCGGTGCCGCATTTCCTGCTAATGCGCTACCATCTTGTGCATGCATCGCATCTTCCGGTGAACCGGCCACGATGTCATTAAATTTATCGAGCAATATATCAGCATTAATTTTCTTAAATTCAGCCGAAATGGCATGCAAGCCATTGCGTAAATCGGTGGTTTTAATAATGCCAACTATCAAGTGGCCGGTACGCACTTGGTTGCTACCATACTTTAAGCTGGCATATAACCAACCTTGCTCAACCGCTTCTTCGACATGTGCCGATAAATCAGAAATAGCGGTTGCGCCCGCAGGTAAACGGTCTAGCGAATCAGTAAAATCTCGTGCCAAGGTGGAAGTATTTAACTCAAAATGCTTTATAATACGATGTAAATCAGAATCTTGTAATTGCAATATCTGGTGCAACCAATGCACCAATTCAACATACGAATTGCCTCGCATCTTGCAAAAAACGGTTGCGCTTTCAATTCCTTTATAAGCTAAATTATTAAGCTTACCAAACAATGCAGTCCGACTAATATCAGTCATTCCATTCCTCCCAAGTTGAGATACAATTCATTAACATCTTCTTCTCTTTTACAGGCTTGCAACCAGCTTGTCCAGCCAAGTTGACCATATCGCCCGAGTTGCGTTGTGGGCACCTGCTCTTTTTTAAGGCATAAGTTCAAGTCCCAAGCATATCCAAAACCGACATAATTTTTCACCAGACTGTGTAAACCGGCTAATTTAGCCCCTGTCGGTAAAAAGCTTTCATATTCTTGCTTATGCAGAGGCCCCATCACGATACGAAACTTATGCTGACATTGCCAACTTTTAGTCCCTAACACCGCCGACACACCTAATTGCCCGGTATTAGGGTCATCATTAAGAAAACAGTAACTTGTCGCCGGCATATCTAACCACTCACCAACAAATTCCTGAATTTGCACCGGCACTTGAAAATAATCGGCCAAAATTGCCTGAAGACCACTGGCATGCTTTGTTTGTGAGCCTAAGTGTGCGGCAAAATGCAGCTTGGTATAATCCGGCATAACATCGCGCTCGCGCTGTGTCTTATCAGCCAAGCCCAGTAATGACCCCACATAAAAAGAAAAGCGATCGCTGTCGGCTCGGTCTAGCTGTGCGGTCGGCTCTTTATCCGCCCAAGCTCGATAAAAGAAACTCAACAACCGGTGATGAAACATATCCGCAAACGCTGCAAACGTATCATCTTTAGCATGACGTATCCTGCCGCGAACAAATTCCGTTAAATGTAATGGCAAAGGGCCGTTAACCCCGAATACACCAAAAAACAATACATTTAATTTAGGTAATGCCGGGCTTTTAATACGAAAAGAAGCCAGTGTCGTACGTGCAAATTGCAAACTAGGCTCTTGCCCAAAGCGTACCGCATCTCCCGACGGCTTGAGTGCATAGCCTATGCGTGCTTTATTTTTATAAAAGCATTCCAATTGACGTAATGCGGCAAAAAAGCCATATTTATAAGGAGTTTTCTGTAAGTTATCCAGTAAATTCATAGCGTTTGCCGAGTACCGGTTCTAACCGGCCAGCGCATAATCTCCCCGCGCTCACGGGTTTTAATGACAAGTTGCGTAAAACTATTAATCGAGGCATATTTTCTAAAAAACTGTTCCATAACAGCGCCTAATAAAAAACAGCCTCCACCGACAAAGGCAGATTCATCAAAATTAAGCGTTATTTCCAAGCCACGCCCAAAGCAAATAGGGCCTGCAATAGGGATGCGCACCGTCACCGCTTTGCTATCGACCGAAACCAGCCCTTCAATTTGCTGGCTAATGACCGGATCAGCATAATGCCCATAGAGGCGTAATAAATCACGTAAGACCGTTGCCCCTTGCTTACTATCATTATTGACTAAACTTAAATAATTCAGCGACAAATGATTAATCAATCGCCAAGCATGCTCCCCTTCCGCATGTGAAGGCTCGGGGTCTGTCGGTCCTGCCAAGCAACGTATCGATTCAATAGGTGCATTAACCACCCAATTAAAATCCGTTTTTCCCTCGCCGAGCACCATCATTTTAGGCAAATCACGATTGGTACAAAGTGCCTCAAGCCCTAATTGCTTCAGGTCTGTGTTATAGGGGGCTTCACTGGCATCAACCAATGAAATGAACAGCTCGCTACCGATATAATCTGTTTTTAACTTACCTGCTTTACTGGTCGTTGACTCTAGTGTCTGTTGTCGTCGCACCGTATAATAGGCATAATCTCCTACACCAATATCTTGTCGGCTAGAATAAAAAGGCCGAAACACCTGCTCTGCTGTCGCACCGATGCCATAACCTTCAACCTCCTCAAGACTAAAAACTTCAAAATCATTGGGTTTGGTACGGTCAATCACTAAATGATGCTCCGTACTTTGCGTCTTTAAATGAATACGGTCGGCTCGCTTAGGAAATAAATTAATGACCGGGGTACAATTCAGCATAAAATGACCCGCATCAACCAGTCCTTCAAGCTCATCCATTTTATCATCCAACAAAATAATAAGCTCTATTTCGGTCTCAGCACACGCTTGTAGTGCAGCTTGTAGCGACGTTATCTCCACAAACAAATAACGCTGGGGCAAAGCAAAGTATTCTTGCAATAAGCGATAACCTTGAAACGAGGCAAATTTACTAGGCAATAAGGCTTGCTGTGCATCAAACCCTAAAGCCTGTATAACGGTTTTATTGAGAGCTTTACGATATACGGGGGATGTTTTATTAACAGCTTGCACCACCACTGCCGCACAATGCCCAAGTAATAATTCATATAACTGAAAAGGCAGGCTACCACTGCCATGCAAATAAATCGGCAGATTGGTAATATTTAGCTGTTGAAAGCTCAGTCCCTGCACCGTCTGCAATGTCAATCGTAGACCAGATTTAACGCTTTGTACATCTGCACCTGCATAGCGTAAAGCCTCGCCTAATGGCAAATAACTCGCTTCTTTTATTTGTATTGGCCAAAGTGTTAGCTCATGCGCCGTACGAAACTCACACTTACTCCGCCCTTTCACGTTACTATGACTTAATAAGCGTGTTTCTCTTGGCAAAACAAAGCCGTTTTCCGTCACCCCACCTTTTAAATCAGGTTGAATTTCCACCACCGCCATTGCAGGTAAAGGGGCTAAGTAGTGCGGGTAAACAATTTCTAATAAATGCTGTGTAAAACGCGGAAACTCCGCATCCATTTTCAATTGAATACGCGCCGTTAAAAAAGCAAAACTTTCTAATAATCGCTCTACATAAGGGTCTGCACACTCTGCCCCCCCTAAATCCAAACTTGCCGCGATTTTAGGATATTGCTGT
>JALSIU010000313.1 GCA_026989715.1 Methylomonas sp. | reverse complement strand
CACTTTCTCTATCTATCTAACGCCTCCTTGATTTCATTGTTCAAGTTTTACTTGAAATTATGTTTTTTTAAATAAGGAGGTTCAATGAACCCAATAGTAAAAATAAGTGTGCTCACTGGCTTAGGGGGCTGTTTATCCGTTTTTTCGGTAGGTGCTGAAGAAATGCTTAATACCCCCCCACTACCGGTAAGCGCGGTTAGCGACACCGCAGCACCTGAGGAAATTGCGATAGAGCCGACAGGAAATCTGTTGTTATCACAAGCACTCGCATTGGCATTAACAAAAAATCCAAGCCTTGCTGCCTTTTCGCAAGAAATTCGTGCCCGGGAAGCGGCCGCTTTACAAGCCAATTTATTACCTAACCCCACTTTTGGCGTACAAGCGTCAAACTTTGGCAATAATCGCTTTAAAGGAGCGGATGGGGATGTGATTACGTTGCAATTAAGTCAATTGGTCGAATTAGGTGGCAAGCGTGCCGCCAGAACGGAATTGGCGCAGTTAAATCAACATCTGGCCGGCTGGGACTATGAAGCGCAACGCATGAATGTGTTGACGCAGGTTACACAGGCTTATATTACCGTATTGGCCACACAACAACGCTTATTATTGGCTGATAAATTATTAAATTTAGCCAAGCAAGTCGTCAATATTTCTGCCGTAAAAGTACGCTCCGGTAGTGTGCCGCCGCTGGAAGAAACCAAAGCAAGAGTGATTCAAGCCTCTGCACAGATAGAGCGGCAACGTGCACAACAGCAATTGACCGCGAGTCGCCTACGTTTGGCAAATAGCTGGGGAAGCACACAGGCCATCTTTAAGTCTGTACAGGGAGATTTAGAGGCCATTTCGCCGCTCCCTGCATTAGATAGCTTAATACAACGTATCACTGAAAACCCTGATTTAGCGCGCTGGACAACCGAAATGGATCAGCGTCAAGCATTCATTGCGTTGCAAAAATCCAATGCGATACCCGATGTTACCTTTAATTTGGGCACGAACGCCTATCTTGATGGTAATGATTACAACTTAAATGCAGGATTTTCCATAGCACTCCCTATCTTCAATCGTAATCAGGGCAGTATTTTGGCGGCTGAACAGCGTTTGTATAAAGCGCAAGATGAACGCCGTAATGTGGAAATCAATACCATGACAGAATTGCAAGTCGTTTATCGGCAACTAGATACGGCTTATAGGGAAATTACAACGCTAAGGCGTGATGTGATTCCTGGGGCTGAAAGTGCGTTTAATGCCGCAAGCCGTGGTTATCGTTTGGGAGAGTTTGCTTTTTTACAAGTACTGGATGCACAACGCACTTTGGTCAGGGTTAAAACGCAGTATTTACAAGCACAGGCAAATTATCATCTGAATGTGGCAAAAATTGAACGCTTAATTGGTGGGGCTTTAAACCCTACTTCTGCAAATAAAATAGGGGCTATACAATGAAGCAGATAAAGAATATCGTCGCTTTAATCTTTTCTTTAAGCATGCTGTTGACGTATCAGCCTTTTGTTTTTGCAGAAGAACATGAGCATGAGCATGGTAGTGACTCACATGCAGAGCAGGGTGGACATGATGCGCATGAAGGTCATGAAGAAGAGGCATTAAAATTTTCTAACACGGAGTTGCAAGAATTCAATATTAAACTGGCGCAGGCACAACCCGGATTTATTAATAAATCACTGGATTTAACCGGTGAAATTATTGTTGCACCTGAGCGTTTGTACCATGTCGTGCCGCGTGTTGCCGGTGTGGTGCGTAAAGTTTACCGACACTTAGGCGATTCTGTGCAAGTAGGCGAATTATTAGCCGTCTTATCCAGTCGTGATTTAGCGGATGCCAAAGCACAATTTGTCGCCGCAGATAGTTTATTGAAATTAGCCAATAGTAATTTGCAGCGGGAAACCAAGCTGTATAAAGAAAAAATTACCGCAAAACGCAATTACTTTGTAGCCAAACAAGCGCAAGCAGAAATGTCGATTAAACGTAAAGCGGCACAACAACGGCTATTAGCACTCGGCTTATCGCAACAAGCCGTGCGCTCTGTTTTGCACAGTACGGATAAAGATTTAACCTTATATGAACTACGCGCCCCTGCAACCGGTGTAATTATTGAAAAACATGCCGTGCAAGGTGAAGTCTTAAGCACCAATACCCGTAGTTTTACGGTCGCTGACCTCTCGCAAGTCTGGGTGAATTTAACCGTTTATCAGAAAGACCTAGCACGTATTAAGCAAGGGCAGACGGTGTTGATTAGTAGCCACTTTGAGGCAAATGGTCAAGAACGGATCACACAAGGCGTGATTAGTTGGATGAGTCCAACACTTAACCAACAAACGCGTAGCGCAACAGCGCGTGTGGTGCTTGATAACCCCAACGGCGATTGGCGGCCGGGTTCTTTTGTCAGTGCTAAAGTAGCCATTGCAAAAATAGCTGCACATATCGTCGTTCCTTTATCCGCATTACAAAGCATTGCAGGGCAAACGGTTGTTTTTGTGCAACATGAAGATGGTGATTTTGAGCCGCAAGTGGTACAAGTCGGCCATCGTGATATGCAACATATTGAAATTACGCAAGGGTTACATGTAGGGCAAACCTATGTTAGTCAAAATGCCTTTTCTTTAAAAGCACAGATGCAAAAAAGCGAGTTTGGCGAAGGGCACAGCCATTAAATTGCATTATTTTTAACGCAATATACAAACAAAATGCAGGCTGTCATTGACAGCCTACAATACTCCTATGGAGATTTTATGATTAATCAAATAATTAATTTATCCTTGCGTAGTCGCTTGCTGATGCTGGTATTGGCTGTGGTTGTGATTGCGACAGGCTATCGCAGCTATCAAGGTTTGCCGGTTGATGCCTTTCCGGACGTTTCCCCCAATCTGGTACAAATATTTACCATTACGGACGGCTTAGCACCTGAAGAAATTGAAATGTATGTGACTTACCCGGTTGAAGCGGCCATGACAGGCTTACCCGGCATAGAAAAAATTCGCTCCGTCTCGAATTTTGGCTTATCGGTGGTCAATGTCTATTTTGAAGATGATATGAGCATCTACTTTGCGCGGCAATTAGTGGGCGAACGCTTGCAAACGGCTCGCACGCAAATACCTGCCAGTTTCGGCGAGCCATCAATGGGGCCGATTTCAACCGGCATGGGCTTAGTGCTGTTTTATTACCTCAAAGATGATACTCAAAGCTATTCTTTAGAAGCCTTACGTTCCATGCAGGACTGGATTGTTAAATTTAATTTGCAAACAGTACGCGGGGTGACGGAAGTATTAGGCATTGGAGGCTTTAGCAAACAATTCCATGTGGTTGTGCGTCCCGATGCTTTATTGCGTTATAACATCACCTTAAATGACTTAGTGGCGCGTGTACGGGCGAATAATCTTAATGTCGGTGCGCAATACCTAGAAAAAAATAGCGAGCAGTTTATTATTCGGTCGGTGGGCTTAGCGCAAGGCATTCCTGATATTGAAAATATTGTGGTCAAAACCGTCGATGGCCGGCCTGTTTACCTGTCTGAACTGGCAGAAATAAAAATTGGTGGTGCGATTCGGCGCGGCTTGCAGACACGAAACGGGGAAGGGGAAGTCGTTGCCGGCATGGCCATTAAACTCTATGGCACGAATGCATCGACTGTGATTGAGCGTGTTGAACAAAAAATTCAGGAAATTAACAGAACTTTGCCCGATGGCGTGAGTATCGTGCCGTATTATCAACAAAAAGATATTGTGGAATCGGCGGTCAATACGGTCAATAGTGCGTTGATACAAGGTATTATTTTAGTTGCATTGGTGCTTCTGGTTTTTATGGGCGGTTTTCGCCCCAGCCTTGTGGTGGCATTATCCATTCCTTTTTCGGTGATGTTTGCTTTTATTGCCATGGGATTGTTTAACATGTCGGCCAATTTAATGTCCTTAGGGGGGCTAGCGATTGCCATTGGTATGATGGTTGATGGTACCATTGTGATGGTTGAAAATGTAGACCGCCTATTGCGGGAATCAAATCCCGATGAATCGCGTTTGCAGGTTGTCGGCAGAGCCTGCCGTGAAGTGGGGCAACCGATTTTATTTGCCATTGCCATTATTATTATCGTCTTTTTACCCCTGTTTACCTTAGAAGGTGTGGAAGGCAAAACCTTTCGGCCTTTGGCGTATACCGTTGCTTTAGCCATGTTAGGCTCATTAATTTATGCACTATTTTTAGCCCCTGTTTTATCAGCATTATTAATGCGCCGTCAGTCGCCCGATAATGGCAAACTCGGCATGGATGAGCGCATTCTTAATGCCTTATTAAAACCTTATCGGCCCCTAGTTGCCTATTTTGTCAAGCATCGTAACGTCGCGGTGGCCATGTCGGTAGGGTTATTATTGGTAGGAATGGGGATTTTCCCCTTTCTAGGCTCTGAATTTACGCCAAAATTACAAGAAGGCACAATTGTGGTGCGCTTAACCATGGCGCCCTCTATTTCCATTAATGCCAGTAAACGCAATACGCAGATTGTGGAAAAGCGATTATTAAAAATTCCTGAAGTCACGGAAGTTACCAGTCGTATTGGGCGCGGGGAAGTCGGGGCGCATGCTGACCCGATTAACTCGGCAGAAATGTATATTATTCTTAAAGATAAAGCACTCTGGCGTGAGCCGGGCAATCAGGCACTGATAGAAAAAGACATTCGCCAAGCGGTCGCACAATTACCGGGTATCACCGCCAATTTAACGCAACCCATTGAAATGACAGTAGATGAATTGCTGGAAGGGGTGCGGGCTGAATTAGCGGTTAAATTATTTGGCGATGATTTAGCCCAACTTAAAACCAAAGCCGATGAAATTGCGGCAGTCATTAAGAAAGTGGCGGGGGCTGCCGATGTGCAAGTGGATCAAGTCTCGGGTACGCCGCAATTAGTCATTACCCCAGATCGCCTCGCCATTGCGCGTTATGGCCTTAACTTGGTGGATGTGCAAGATGTTATTCGCAGTGCCATTGGCGGGGTTACGGCGGGACAAGTGTTTGAAGGAATTCGCCGTTTCGATATTCTGGTGCGTTACCAAAAACAAGATAGGGACAGTGTTGCCGCAATTCGTAATTTACTGATTAGTGGGCCTAATGGCATTAAAGTGCCGTTGGCACAAATTGCCAAAATTGAAGAAATTGTCGGCCCTCGGCAAATTACCCGAGAAAATAATCAGCGTTTTATCAGTATTCAAGCCAATGTAATTGAACGCGATATTGTCTCATTTGTGGAAGAAGCGCAACAAGCCATGGATGCGCAGGTGAAATTACCACCGGGGTATTATGCAACCTGGGGCGGTCAGTTCCGCTTGCAACAAGAAGCCAATAAACGTCTAGCGATTGTGATACCGGTTACGCTAGTGATTATTTCTTTATTGCTTTACAGTAGTTTTGGCTCGCTTAAAAATGCCGCGTTGATATTACTGAATATTCCGTTGGCATTAGTCGGCGGAGTGATTGCTTTATGGATCAGCGGGCAAAATCTATCTGTACCTGCCTCAGTCGGTTTTATCGCCTTGTTTGGTATTGCCCTGGAAAATGGCATGGTATTAATGACCTATTTAAACCAACTGGTAAAAGACGGTATTTCTATTGATGAAGCCTCCATTAAAGGGGCTTGTTTAAGAGTAAGACCTGTTTTAATGACCGCAGTAACCACAGCATTAGGGCTGATTCCCTTATTGTTGGCATCCGGTACCGGTTCAGAAGTACAAAAGCCACTGGCCACGGTAGTGGTCGGCGGACTTGTCACCTCAACCTTATTAACGCTGTTGGTGATACCTGCTTTATATAAATGGTTTGCAGAAAAAGATTAATTCTGTTTTTTAAGTCGCTTATGTGTGGGGTGCGAATGCAGTTAGAGGTCGCGCCTCGCCGATAAGCCGCATATTGTATCGGTTTTTTGTATAATGGCTTGAATAGTGTGACAGGAGACCAAGATGAACAAAACCAAAGTAGATGATATGTTGATTGAAATGATTGCCCCTAAGATAAAAGAAATAGAAGAGAAGTTTTCAGGGGGAGGTGCCTTAACGCAAGATGACATCAACACGCTTTTATTAAAGTCTCAATATAATCATATCAACCACCTTGATATAAAGCTCAATGAAGTGGTCGGCAGCGTGCTTGCTTTAGAACACAAATTTACCCACTTGGAGCAAAAATTTAATCACTTGGAGCAAAAATTAACTGGTGATATGGCAAGTTTAGAGCAAAAATTAACCGGTGATATGGCAAGTTTAGAGCAAAAATTAACCGGTGATATGGCGAATCTGGAGCAAAAATTAACCGGTGATATGGCAAGTTTAGAGCAAAAATTAACCAGTGATATGGCAAGTTTAGAGCAGAAAGTATCCAGTGATATAGCGAATCTGGAGCAAAAAATAGAAGCGAGCATACAAAAAGCACTGAATAAAAATATGATGGCACTGATTGTTGTGATTGGCGCGTTTTTAACGCTCTCAAAAATTATAGATAAATTTTGACAGCATAGATTGTTAGGAGGCGTTCCGCTCGCCATCCTACGCGCTCATAAAAAATAAAACCTACGCATAAATGGCGCGTTCACGTACATTTACGTGTTTTAGTTCGGGCGTATTCTGAATGGCCTCCCGTATCATCGCCTGTATTTGTACCATATCTTCTTTTGCTAATGCCATGATTGTGCCTATTTCTCAGTGTAATAATAAAAAATCATAGCATAACTTATCTCCACGCAAGCGCGTGGCAATGAGCATACTACTGTTTATAAGGTGCTTTTAAAAAGCCTAGCAATTGCATATCGCTATTAAATACCAAAATAATATTTTGATATTTCGACTCTAATATTAAATACACATTATCCGCTTGCCGGGTTTGGGTCTCGGCCAATACAGTTTGTAATTGTTGCGCCATATCGACATTAACACTGACAACCTCTTTTATATCAATGCCCTGTGTTGCAATATCCGCCTTATAATCTTCCAGCGGACGGTAAAGTTCCAATAATTGAAACGGCGGCCGGCGGCGTGTTTTTAGCATGTCCAGCATGGCATTCAAGCCCTCGACATCGCGCGGTTTTTCGGCATAAATCAATGCCGGTTGTTGTGCGGAAAATGTTTTTAATTTCGCCAGAGGAATATCCTGTTGGTCAAAAACCGTGGCCGGCACGGTATAAAACTTACTTTCCCAAAAAACTAAAGCCGCAGGGCGTTGCGTATAAACCGCATGCACACCATAGGCCAATGCCGCCATTTGCAATAAAACGATTAAGCTCAAATCGGTTACTAAGAGCTTTTTAGGTTTTTGGGGATTATAAACAATCAGCGTTAAACAAGGCCCTAAGACCAAATCGACCAAGGCGACAATGGTCAGCCCTTGCCAACCGCCGGAAGCCGAAAAATGGGGTTGTGGGTACCACAATGTAATGATAATAAATAATAGCAAGCCGGCAATGCTTAAGCTTAGTAAAAAATGCAAACCTGCCGCCATTAAGCGTGGTTTAAGAGGCGCAGGTGAAATAGATTGATTATTATCGTGCATGATTAACGTACGTTACAAAGGATCAATGGGTAAATTATATGATAAAAGGCACTGAGTTCAAGTGTTCACTTTAATTGAGTAGGTTGTGTCAACAAGGCTTTTTGAGATAGACTCTTTAATTCAAGGGAGAGCCCCTAAAATTTGATTTTTACTATACGCGTTTTAACAATATCCCGCCGAATAGCATGTGCCGCCCGTTGCATCCCATTGTAAAGGAAGGCTGGTACTGTTTATGGCGAGTTCATAGGTTTTATTGTCAACTTCTGCTGTCCCTGTGACGGTGATAACGCCATCGGTGACATTAATACTGGCAATTTTGCTGGTAGGATTGGTTTCAGCAGGTGGAATACCGTGAGTACCTGCATCAAGGTCTGTTAAGGCAGTGACGGCACCTTCTTGTACGGCAACTTCTATACCGAATTTAAAAATGGCGGTGTAATTTTCTAATTCAGTAAATTTAGCCGAATAAGTATAAGTTTTATAAGCAGGAAGGGCGATGGAAGCTAGAATGCCGATAATTGCAATAACTATCATTAATTCTATGAGTGTAAAACCGGTATTAGGTTTCATATGCGCCTCCAGAAATGATGATGAACAAAGCATGCTTATGTTTTATATGAGCATGCCTTGCTCAAACTTTGTTCTTTTATCTTAACAAAGGCCTGTTGCAATACAAGTACTTGTAGTGTCACTCCATTGGATAGGAGCGGAGACGCCGTTAGGTGTTAATTCATAGTCAACACCGTCCACTTCTGCAGTACCTGTGGCAGTTATGATGCCGTTAGATATAGTGGCACTAGCAACAACACCTGATGCTCCAGCAGCAACAGGCATACCGTTAGTTCCCGCATCAGCATCAGCTAGCGAAGTAATGCGACCTGTTTGTGCCGCTACTTCAAAAGCCGATTTATATGGCGTAGCGGCCAAAACAACTTCCGAAAACTTCGCTTTTTTCGTATAAGTTTGATAAGCAGGCAATGCAATCGATGCCAAGATACCAATAATGGCGACAACGATCATTAATTCGATTAGGGTAAAACCCTGTTGTGATTTTTGCATATTCATAATGTATTTCCTTCTATTAAAGTAAAATGGTCAATAAATGCTAATAACGGTTGAGTAGGACTCACTAGGGTAAAAGCAGGGTTTGTGCCGGTTTTGTTGTGCGGTGGAAGTTTTTTGTTGGTATGTAGTCTAATAACTTGTTTTTAAATGTTATTTTTTGGGATATTTTTTTTGTACTGAGTGTTTTTTCTGCACTCTAGCTGTTACTGTGAGTGACTTTTTTGGGCTGATTTTGTTAATTACTGACAAAAAATGTCAGTTTTGGGTATTTTCTCGTTCCCAGCGTCCTCGGTGGGAGTGCGTATCGAGCAGTACCTGATGCAGGCGTTAGCTTTCTAAGGGAGTACTCAATAGATAGAGGGTGTCCTTACTAAAATCTTGTTCGTGAGGCCATTCAATTGCACCAAAGGCTACCTTTACTTGTTTAAAATAATTAATATCTTTTAATTCTTTAAATATGCCTTTGTCCAGAAAAGGACTGGCATCAAATAGCCTAACTTCTTTATTTTCAAAAGCTAATTCTAATATATACTCTTGTTTAACTTTAACACTAACAACATGAGGGTTCATTTAAGTATCCTATTTTAATGGGTCAATTTTAAATATTGACTCACCATTAATTGCGAGTTCCCAGTCTGCCATAAGTTCATCTCTGTGAATTTCAATCCAAGCATCCACCAGTTTCTGTTTAGGTTTTGGTAATTTACCTTCAATGACTGTCCCACTAGGTATCTCAATAATAGCGTTATAATCTTGATAATGGACATGAATATGCGGGAGAGTGTGCTGTTGATTGTCGAAAAAATACATACGGATAATAATTCCGTAAAACATTGAAATTGTAGGCATACTAATTCCTAGAGAAAATTATAGTTTATACAAAAATGCTTTTAATACCAAAGAAACGACACCCGTTAACATAACCCCCATCATCCATTTAAGAGCGATTAATTCCTTATCTATATGATCGAAGCGTTTTTCATGTTCTGCAACTGCTTCTGCTGCCTTTCTCGCTTTTTCTTCATTCGCACCTGCGGAGATCATCGTTGTCATAAACATTCCTTTAATTATTTTAATGATAGACCAATGTTAAGGTAGGTTTTATTTAAAATCAAGTGCATATAATCATAAGGGGTCAGACTCGATTGATTAATTTTGGTGGGCAATGCGCTTAGCTGAATCATGCTATAATTTTTGTATTACATTGGAAAAACAGGTCTATCATGGCATTAGCAAAAGAGGATGTTGAGCAAATTCAGGCGATTGTGTTACAAACTATTAATAATACGCCTGAATTTAAAAATGCGAATGTGCGC
>JALSIU010000312.1 GCA_026989715.1 Methylomonas sp. | reverse complement strand
TGTTGAATTGCAAAAAACCAAGCAAAATTTCTTTAAAGACCGTAGCGTTTATTACGCCACTTTCCCCATCAGAGAACAAGCAAAAAAAGGTGATTGGAACTATCAACTAGAGGCCGTCTACACTATTGGCATATTGGACTTTGTGTTTGATGAGGATAAAGATGACCCAGACAAATTCCTTTATAAAATAAAATTAACGGACATTGAGACGCAAAAGATTTTCTATGACAAACTGACGTTTGTGTATTTAGAAATGCCTAAATTTACAAAATCAATTGATGAATTAGAAAACCACTTTGACCGCTGGCTTTATGTTATTCGCAATATTTCTCGGTTAGAAGCTTACCCCGAGCAGTTACAAGAAAAAATATTTAAAAAATTTTTCAAAGTCGCTGAGATTGCACAATTAAATCAAGAAGCCCGTGCTGATTATGATCGTAGTTTGAAATATTATTGGGATATGAACAATACCATTGATTCTGCAAAACAAGATGCATTCACCAAAGGCTGGCAGTCCGGTGTTGAAAATGGCCGACAAGAGGGAATAAAAGAAGGCATAAAAGAAGGCATAAAAGAAGGTATTAAAAAAGGCATAGAAAAAGGCATAGAAAAAGGAAAAAAGGAAGGCATCGAGGAAGGCATGGAAATAGGTGTACGCAAAAATGCAATTGCAACGGCACACAAATTAAAACAAATGCAACTACCGATTGAGCAAATAGCAAGTGCAACCAACCTAACGCTTGCCGAACTCAATGCATTATTTGAAAATAACTGATACTCATCATGTCCATAATTTATCGCCCGGCAATATTGGCCATACTGTCTATTGCAACTTTTTTATTACTCTGGCAAGGGCTTGCTTACTCTTTAGATAGCGTCACCCTGCCGTCTCCTTTAGTGGTTATCAATGTCCTTATAACAGAAATAACGACCGGGGAATTACCACACCATTTAGCGATAACCCTATACCGGCTACTGCTCAGCTTTAGCATTGCCATGTCCTTAGGCTGTATTATTGGTATTATTTTAGGGCGGCATCCACAACTAGATTATTTTTTCGATAACTGGCTCGTTATCTTTCTGAATATCCCCGCCCTAGTCGCAATTATTTTATGTTATGTCTGGTTTGGCTTGGTCGAATCAGCGGCCATTTTAGCAGTTGTCATCAATAAGTTACCTAATGTTATCGTGACGATTCGTGAAGGCACTCGGGCTTTAGACCCTGACTTACTCGATATGGCAAAGTGCTACCATTTTAGTCGTATGAAAACGTTGCGCCATGTCATTTGGCCACAACTACACCCCTTTTTCATGGCGGCCACACGTTCAGGTCTAGCACTTATCTGGAAAATTATTTTAGTCGTCGAAATGCTAGGGCGCAGTGACGGCATGGGCTATCAATTACACTTATTTTTCCAACTATTTGATGTTAGTAGCATTCTTGCCTATACGATTGCATTTATCACCATCATCCAAGCAATTGAACTATGCATACTCAAACCCTTAGATAGACATGCACAAAGGTGGCGTTAAATGAGTCATATTAGCATTCATATCCATGATAAATCGTATCGCACGGCCAACAACAAAGCTAAACAAGTCATTAAGGCACTTCATTTAAGCCTGCATAAAAATGAATTTGTTTGTCTTGTCGGTGCATCCGGTTGTGGCAAGACAACCTTATTAAATATTTTAGCAGGCTTAGATACGGATTACGCGGGAGAAATTACCTTCAGCACACAGCAACTGAGCCCCAAAATCGCTTATGTATTTCAAAACCCTCGCTTACTCCCTTGGCGTACTGTTTTAGAAAATATAGAGCTAGCCGCTAATCCAGATAAAGAAAGCTTAGATTTTTTACTCAACAGTATGGGGCTGATGGCTGAAAAAGACACTTACCCCGCACATTTATCTTTAGGGATGAGTCGCCGCGTCTCAATCATCAGAGCGTTTGCAATGAACCCTGATTTATTACTCATGGATGAGCCTTTTGTGTCCCTTGATGCACCAACAGCTCGACAAATGCGTCATTTATTAGTCGGTCTATGGCAAAAACGCCCACATACAATTTTATTTGTCACCCACGATTTAAGAGAAGCCATTGCCATGGCTGATCGGATTATTTTCTTGGACAAAGAACCCATGTCTATCATTAGGGAAGTACCTATTCCTCTCACAAGAGAGGCCAGAAACACGTCGGCTGTCATTGAGCAATTCAAACAACAGTTATTTATTGATTATCCTGAAATAACTGCGTTATTATAAGCACTTCTGTTGCAAAATAACTTAAATAATACTACACGGAGAATGAGTTGTTATGAAATCCCCTCTGATTATCAGTGCACTATCAGTTGCTATACTATTAATCCCTAACATCAGCACAGCCAATAGTGTTGATGCAAAATACCCAGCCGCAAACTTTCAGCCTAAAGTGATTTATTTAGACAAAGACGCGGCGAAAGGAAGCATAAAATCGTTTGGTAAAAAATCGGTTTATGACCCAAAATATCCAGCGGCCAATTTTGAACCTAAGGTCATTTACCCTTAAGAATTAAAGGCGAAATAGAACCCGAAACCGGCACAAAATGGTTTCGGGTTTTTTTAGGCAACGCTAACGCACCGCCCCAATCAAAGAATCAAACAACGCACTAGCAGTAGAAATAGCCTGAGCTGCCGCTTGATAAGACTGTTGAAATTTAACCAAATTTGCGGCTTCTTCATCTAAATTGACACCTGCAATAGTCTCCCGCGCCGCCGTTGCACTATTCAATAAACTTTCCTGTGCAGAAGCACTGACATTAGCCGCATGCGTAGCCCCTCCCACTTTCGACACGACCTGCCCAAACGCCTCTTGAAAACTGGCCGTTCCCCCAAACATATTAGAACTATTTGCCAAAGCCGCCAAACTTAATGCGTTTCTATTATCGCCCGGCATTGCCCCAGCAAAAATGCTTACGACTCCCGTCACAGGATCTGTTTCGACATTCGTTGCGGCAGCTATTTGCCGCGGATCGGTAATATTCATGGCAATATCTTTTGCCGCCTGGAAAGTAGGCCGAATAAAAAACTGGTCATTAACGGCCGGTGTTGCACTCAATTCCAGCGTAATACCCGGCAAAACATCAGGTGCGGTAGCAGTTAAGGTAATCGGTGCAGGCCCCGCTGAAGCCGTTAAACTAATAACGGAATCATCACTCATGCGTGTCAAAGTATACGTGCCATCATAAGTCAATAAATAATCACTGGTATCAATATTGGTACTGGTGACATCAAAAGCAGCCGTCAGATTTGCAGTACCTGTATTGGTCGTTAAAGCCATTACCGGCACTTCTGCAACGCCTGTAAATTTAAAAAAATCTTGCCCAGGACTGCCATTGCCATCTAAATCATAACCTGCAGCATGTATACTATTAAAATCTATTGCAATCGCCGCGGCAACTGCACCGACTTTTTGTTGAGCAGGGTCTAATATTTCATCACGAAAACGCAGTGTCCCAGCTAGCCTTCCGCCTTTTATTTGACCACTAATCACTTGCGGGTCACCCGCTTTAGGCTTTAATACAATCTCTAATTTGGTAGGGTCAAACTCATTACTTTGCACACCTAATTGAAAAGATTGCCCATCTATGACTAACGGCTGTCCATTACTCAATATCACCGTATCCATACCATTCGCCTGTGGCACAACCGCAATATCGACTAACTCTGCCAATTGCTTTAAGACACGATCACGCTCATCCAATAAATCATTAGGCTGCTGTTGGCCATTGGCACGCCCAATATCAGCACTGATTTTTTTATTTAAACCCGCCAAGTTTTCTGTATAAGTATTAATGGTCTGCGTCATCGCACTAACATCAGAATTAACCTGATTACGTAATGCCTCAAACCGAGCACTGGTTAAATCAAAGCGTTGCGTTAAACTATCTCCCTCAATTAACATCACTTCACGCGCCGCTATATCACTAGGGTCATTCGCAACATCATTCACCGCATTAAAAAAATTTTGCATGGCAGGGTTCATTCCCGTACTAGGGTCAGCTAATAAACTATCCACTTGTGTGGCAAAGCTTTTAAACGCATCTACTTCACCAAAAGCGGAAGAACTAGAGCGCAATTGTCCCGTAATAAACTGATCATAGCTTCGGGCAATATTCGTCACTTTGACCCCGGTACCAATATACCCTCCGCCTGTACGCTCAGGTAAATTAGCGGCGGACTCCACTCGCTGGCGACTATATCCTTCCCGATTAACATTCGCAATATTATTGCTGGTTGTTTCAATAGAGCGTTGAAAGGCCATTAAGCCCGATACTGCCGTACCTAAAATACCACTTGCCATCTTATTACTCCTTCACGCCATCAACCATAGCATCGAAATCTGACAAAGCATCACTATGATAAATACGCATCACTTTATTGGCATAGACAGGGTCTGTTGCATAACCTGCGGCCTGTAATTCACGAATATATTGCTCTGGATTACCTTGTTGCTTTAAAGCCTGTTGGTAACGTGGATTTTCTTTGATAAAGCGAACATAGTCATTAAAACTATCCTGATAACTATCATAGGCTCTAAAGTTTGCCCTTTCTTGCCTCGCCATGCCCGCTTTATCATATTCCAGAGTATTAATAACCGCCTGCTTACCTGCCCAGTTATGATGCGTTTTGATATTAAATAAATTAAAACTGCTTTGCCCATCTGTCATTTTTATGACACTTTTGCCCCAGCCTGTTTCCAATGCAGCTTGTGCTAATAAGACTTTAGCATCAACCCCTAAGGCATTAGCCGCTTGCAGGGCAGCAGCTTTTAATTCACGCACAAAATCTTGCGGTGAATGTATTGCCCTAACACTCGCAGGCACCTTATCAGGCTGAGCTGTCACCGCTGGTACTTTTACTGGTTCGGAGCGCATAACAGGTCTTGCTTGATACTCAGCCAGCCCTAATTTATCCTGTATATCATATTGTTTAGGGCTTAATTGGCGTTCAATTAAAGCCGCCAAACCTATGCCAGGCTCGCCTGCTAAATGTACCGACAATTGCTGGTCATGCATTTCCTGATAAAACTTACTTTGCTCATTATCTAAAATACCGCCTTCAGAGCCACTTGCATTACGCATGCTTTTTAATACCATGCCAATGAACACGGATTCAAACTGCCGTGCCACTTCTTTAATGGCCGCCGGCGTTTGTTGTTTTGCCGCCAGCTTTAATTTAGCAAGACCGTTAAAATCAGTATACACATCTGCAGAAGCCACATTATCCAACATCAGCCTATCTCCACCCTTAAATAATAATCAGCTCAGCACGCAAGGCACCAGCCGCCTTCAATGCCTCTAAAATAGCCACCAAATCACTCGGTGCCGCCCCTACATTATTCACCGCACGTACAATTTCATCTAACGACACCCCAGGGTTAAATACAAACATACGGTTGTCACCCTCTGTCACCTCAATATCAGACTGAGGCGTTACCACCGTATTACCTGCCGCGCCTCCTATAACAGGTGCATTAGGCTGGCTTACCTGCAAATTTTCACTCACGGTTACCGTCAAACTACCATGTGATACGGCAACAGGTTGCACTCGTACCATATTATTAATAACCACAGTCCCTGTACGTGAATTAATAATAATTCTGGCAGGTGCATCATCAGGGTTGACCATAATATTTTCCAACATCGACACAAACGTCACCCGTTGTCCGATATCTAAAGGCGCACTGACACGTACGGAAGCCGCATCAACGGCTTTGGCCGTCCCCTCTCCTAGTAAACGATTAATCGCCTGCACCATACGATTAGCCGTGGTGAAGTCTGCATTATGTAAATTAAACACCACTTCTTTTCCTGAAGAAAAGGGACTCGGCACACTCCGTTCAACGGTTGCACCATTGGCAATTCGACCAACTGCCGGATTATTGACCGTAATTCTTGAGCCATCCTGACCCGAAGCGGATAAACCTCCCACCACTAAATTGCCTTGTGCCATGGCATAAACTTGCCCATCAGCTCCTTTTAAAGGCGACAAAAGCAAAGAGCCTCCCCGTAAACTTTTTGCATCCCCAATAGATGATACGGTGACATCAATTTTTTGCCCTGGCTTAATAAAAGCAGGTAACTCCGCATGTATTGCCACTGCGGCAATGTTTTTTGCTTTTGGATCAACGCCTGCCGGAAAATTGATGCCCAATCGTGCCAACATGGCGCGTAAAGATTGCCCTGTAAACTTGGTCTTATCTCCTGACTTATTCAACCCGACAACTAAACCATAACCTACCAACTGATTGCTTCTAACGCCCTTTATATCCGCTAAGTCTTTCACTCTCTCTGCATAACTCGCCGACATATTAGCCAATAACAGACAAATTAATAACAAAACCTTAATCATGACTTTGTCCATATCCGTTCCCCATTAAAATGGAAATAGCCAGTGCATAAAGGTACGACTAAACCAACCTGGGCGACTTGCATCTGCAACGACCCCATCGCCTGTATACATAATGGTTGCATCGGCCAATTGACTGGAATTAATCTGATTAGAGGCACTAATATCAATGGAGCGAATAATCCCTGAAACACGAATATATTCATTCCCCTGATTTAGAGCGACACGTTTTTCCCCACGTACTTTTAAATTACCATTAGGCAACACGTCCACTACACTCACCGTAATACTGCCTGTCAAACTATTGCTTTGATTAGCCAGACCATCGCCTAACAATTGACGCTTTGCGGTCACTTGGTTTTCTAAAGCCCCACCCATAAAAACACTCGGATCCATACCATAAAGCTTAGGAACGGTTACCGTAATATCTGTATCCTTATTGACTTCAAAATCAGCAGCCTTTTGAGCCTGCATACGTTCGTCAAATAAAATGGTAATAATATCCCCTACCCGACGTGCAATCTGATCTTCAAACAAACGCATATCATAATTCGCCTGATAGATAGAGCCGGTCTGATTTAAAGGTGGCCTAAGTGCCTCAGGGCGCACCGGCGCAAACTCAGGGTCGCGATCCGGCAGTGTTTCACAACCAGCAAGCCCTATACATATTCCTAATACACCAATCTTTAAAATTTTCATGATCTTAACCACGCTTAAAGTTGCTGTGTCACATAAGAAAGCATCTCATCAGTCGTAGAAATCGCTTTAGAATTCATTTCATAAGCTCGCTGCGTCTCAATCATGCCGACCAACTCTTCGACCACATTCACATTCGATGTTTCCAATGCGCCTTGATTCAGCGTACCCAGTTCATTCTCACTCGGCGTACCAATGATAGGAGCACCACTGGCAATAGATTCACGATACATATTTTCACCAATCGGATCTAAGCCTGCAGGATTGACAAAACTAGCTGTCTGAATCTGGCCAACTTGTGACAAGGTAGGGCTTCCCGGTTGCAATACCGATACCGTACCATCTCTGCCAATTGTAATGCTAATCGCATCTGGCGGAATAACAATGGCAGGCTCTAAGGGCATCCCGTTAGCCGTCACCATTTCACCGGTAGAACTTAATTTGAATGAACCGTTCCGGGAATAATTAATATCCCCATTAGGCATCAGAATCTGAAAAAAACCGCGACCCTGAATGGCAATATCTAAAGAGTTATCAGTTTGCTGAATATTCCCCTGCGTATGCAATTTTTCAGTTGCTACAACTCTAACGCCTGAACCTAACTGCAAGCCTGTCGGCAATTCAGTATTCTGTGACGAATTCGCACCGACTTGCCTAACATTTTGATATAACAAATCCTCAAAAACAGGCCGGCTCTTTTTAAATCCGGTGGTATTAATATTGGCCAGATTATTTGAAATAACCGCCATACGTGTTTGCTGGGCATCCAAACCTGTTTTTGCCACCCATAATGATCGCTCGGTCATGATAAGCTCCTCTTTTTTGACACTTACATAAATGAATGCATGTTTTATGCCAAAAAATCATCACTGCCATTATAAAGGGTTAGTGATACCGCTTAGAAATACAAGCGCAAACCAAAAGATAAATTAAACTTGAACTATTATTGACCCCTTTTCCCTTATCAGTCCACAGCCTCCATTTTATTAAGCAAATCCAACATGACTTGTTGACTTACTTGAAATAAACTCACTTTAGGCCGATCTAAATCGACAATCAATAACATAACAGCCGCAAATGTAAGAACTAAAGCAATTGTAACGGTAGGGCTACGCCGTCCATTTAAACCAGTGTAATACCCAAGTGCTCCCATAGATAAAACTGCAATAAAATAGAGCGTAGCCCAAATAGTGGGCGATATACGATTAAGCAAGGCCTGCCAAACTCTCTGCACTTTAAGGTCAAATATATTATTTAATGCTTGTATATACAATTCCACCGTAAAAACTGACGAATTCTGCCGCGCAATAGTAACAGCCTGCTGCCAAAGCAAACTTTCGAGTGATGATGAACGCTTAATGGCTTGCTCAAGCTTTACATAATCTCCTTGACTTATATATTGCGATGCTTGTACATGCAACGCAACATACTCATGTAGCAATACTTTAGCTTGAGTCGCATAAGAACCTGGTAACAAATCAGTGCGTAAATAAGCAGTATTAATCGCATTCGCACTTTCTACTACTATCAATTTTTTCGCCGAAAAACGAGTTTCAGCTTTACCAAATGTGAATGCCAATAAAAAAGTAAGCAAACCCAAAGTTGTTCCCATAATGGCACTCACCTGCGAACGTTGGTCTTCTTTAGCCACAATGCTATGCCGGTTACCTAATCGAAAACCACCTTCGATAATGATTAAAAATATGAGTAGAGTACAAACAAATAACCCCCAGATAGGCAACAAATCTAACGCATGCAATGGTATATTCACCTAATCTCCCTTATGTATTTCATAAAAAATATAGCGTAAGTTATTATAATCTTATTATCAGCCTGATATTTAGATTTATAATGAGCCAAAATGGCTAGCTTACACAGCAATATTCCACAGAAACACATCTTTCTTCTCCCAAAATATAAGGATTTATATATGTCAAACCGTCGCTCAAAAAGGTCTTATAAAGAAATACTGACCACAGTAGGTCCTGCCATGTTATTAGTGGTTGCCGGCTTTTGGATTGCCTATCAATTTGTTGCCCCGCCGCCACCTAAAAAAATAACCATTAGCACAGGCTCTACAACAGGCGCTTATTATCAAATAGCCCAAAAATATCGTACTGAACTCGCAAAAGAAGGCATTGAACTCGATATCATCACCTCTTCCGGCTCCAAAGAAAACATCCAACGTCTACTTGATAAGCAAGCCGATATAGCCTTTATTCAAGGTGGCACGGCAAGCCATGAAACGCATTTACAATCGTTAGGTAGCCTCTATTATGAGCCGCTCTGGATATTTGTTAGCAAAGATATTATCGCCGATAAAATGACCGATTTAGCTAAACGACGCATCGCTATTGGTCAAAAAGGGAGCGGCACACGCGCACTGGTCACTGAATTGCTGACCCTTAATCATTTAACCCAGCAAACGACTCAATTACTGCCACTAGCATCTGCCGAAGCGGGCATGGCATTAATACAAAAAAATATCGATGCAGCCTTTATCGTTGCCTCGGAAAAATCAGAAACCGTACAACAATTATTACGCAATGACCAAGTCAAATTACTTGAATTAAAACGCACTGAAACCTATACCCGCTTATTGCCCTACTTATCCCAAATCACCTTACCTGAAGGCATTATAGATTTAGAAAAGAATATTCCCCAGCAGACAGTGAAGTTACTAGCCCCTAGCGCAAATTTAGTCATTACTGACGACTTCAACCCTGCTTTAACCGTATTATTACTTAGAGCAGCAAAAGCTATTCATCATCACTCTGGTATTTTTTCTGCCGCCAACCGCTTTCCTAGCGACCAATTTACCGCTTACCCCATCAATGAAGTTGCTGAGCGTTTTTACAAAGTAGGGCCGCCCTTCTTAATGCGCTATCTTCCCTTTTGGCCAGCCGTATTTATTGACCGCATGATTGTTATGTTGATTCCTTTATTAGCCTTAATATTACCGCTGAGCAAAAT
>JALSIU010000311.1 GCA_026989715.1 Methylomonas sp. | reverse complement strand
AATTCGTATTAATGGCGATTTAGCCCCCGAAGCCAACCCCGCCCCCGCAGCACCCAAAGAAATGACGGTAGATGTCCCTAAAAGAGATTTAAAGAAAACCTTATATGAAATGATTACGGGGTTATTTCGTTCAGACGATTAAACTCATAGATAAAAAAGCAGGCAAACCGCCTGCTTAAATGCTTCACTCCCCTCCTCACCACTCATCATAGGCGTCTTATGCGAATCAAGTTTGAGCAATGCCTATAGCGTCAATACAAAATAAATCCTTTTCATAATTTTTACGACGTTCTTTTTCCTAAATTTTTTGGTATTCTAAAACAAAAACCAAGAGAAACGATCAAGCATTAAGAACACAGCCCCTTCACCTTAAATATTGCTATGCAACCACCAACCAAACCAACACCTTTAGAACGCCTACTCAATCTTATACGCGAAGATCGCGCCGATTTACTCACACTGGTAGGTTATAACATTATTTCCGGCGTACTTTATCTTGCCGTGCCACTCAGTGCCCAAGCTCTTATCAATACCATTGCAGCAGGTGTTTTAGTACAACCATTAGTCGTACTATCCATGCTGGTATTTCTGGTTTTACTATTAATCAGCATACTTAAACTGATTCAAAATACAATTATCGAACGCCTGCAACAAAGAATTTTTGCACGTATCGCATTGCGCCTAGCCGACCACTTACCGCGTATAGAACATGCCGCCTTGCAGAAAAACTATGCACCGGAAATGGCCAATCGTTTTTTTGATACCGTCACATTGCAAAAAACGTGGGCAAAGCTGCTCACAGTTGTGCCAACCGCTGTATTACAAATACTTGTCGGGCTCATCTTAATGGGTATTTATAGCCCATTTTTATTTGGTTTCGATCTTATGTTCTTGCTCGGCGCCTTATTAATTTCTTGGCTAGGAATTAATGGCGTTGACACTAGCATCAAAGAATCCAGTAGAAAATACCGCTTAGCCGGCTGGCTGGAAGAACTGGGGCGTTGCCATATCAGCCTGAAAATGAATGCCTCCCCTGATTACTTCGTCAACCGCCTCGACCAAGAAGTCGTAGGCTATATTAATGCACGGCGGCAACATTTCTCCATTGTGGTCAAACAAGTTTTTAGCAGTCACCTATTGCAAACCATTGCCATGACAGGTGTCCTCGCTTCAGGTGGCTGGTTAGTGATAGAAGGTCAACTCACACTCGGCCAACTGGTTGCTGCCGAACTGGTGATGATGATTATGCTGGCGGCGATTGAAAAACTGGCCGGCAGTATTGATGATTATTATGACCTACTCACTTCATTAGTGAAAGTGGGGTCTATCACAGACCTGCCGGCTGAGCACATGGCCGGCGTTGAATTAGCCACAACCAAGAGTGGAGCCTGCATAGATTGCAAGCAACTAAGCTTCTCATATTACCCTCAGGTTCCTATTTTATCCTCTTTAGATCTACACATTAAAGCAGGTCAGCGTGTCAGCCTGGTGGGAGAAAGCGGTTGCGGCAAAACCACGCTAGCCTACCTATTAGCGGGCTTACAAAAACCTGCACACGGACGCATTCAATTTAATGATTATGATTTACGCGAAGTCAATTTAAGCAGTCTCAGACAAAATATAGCCCTGGTCTCCGGCAATAATGAAATTTTTGAAGGCACGATTGAAGATAATATCTTAATGGGCAGAGGCAAAATCGAACGCAGTAAATTGCACCGTGCCATTGAACTGGCAAACTTGGATAAAACACTGCTGACACTACCGGACGGCATACAAACCCAGCTTATTAGTGAAGGCTTAAATATTTCCATAGGCGAACGCTTACGTATCCTAATTGCTAGAGCAATTGTCAAAAGCCCCAAATTACTAATTCTCGACGATGTATTTTTTGGTATAGATGAAAAAACGAAATTAAAAATCCTAAGCAATCTGCTGAACCCTGCCCTACCTTGGACAGTTTTAGACATTTCACATGACCCAAGCATTGTAATGCGCTCTGAAGTCATCCATGTATTACACCAAGGAAAAATTGCCGAAAGCGGCACCCCCCAAACGCTTTTGAGCCAACCTAATAGCCTGTTTGCTGATTTATTCCCCGAATTGGCACAACGCCTCAATACATCCGCATTATCGGCTAAGGAAAAGCAATGAACAAAGGCGAGCAAACAGAGCAATATCAGTCACTACAAATGGTTCAGCCCTCAGCGAGTATTATTACATTGGGCAGGGTATTGGCCATCATCATGTTAATCATCTTACTGTGCCTTATTTTTGTGCCGTGGCAACAATCTATTCCGGGACATGGGCAAATCACGCTACTATCGCCTAACGAAAGGCCACAGACGGTTAATGCACCCATTAACGCTCGTTTAAATCACTGGTTAGTACATGAAGGTGAGCGCGTCAAAACGGGCGATATTTTAATGGAATTGATTGAAGTTGATCCTAAATACTTAGACCCACGCCTCTTGCAAAGATTAAAAGCTCAGCAGCAAACCCGATTGGCAAAAAAAGCAGCATTAATTGCGCAAACACACGCACTGGAAAAACAACTCGCAACCCAGAAACGGCTTGCAAGTTTCGCAATACCTGCAGCAACCGTCAAGGTTGAACAAGCAGACCACCAATATGAAGCTGCAAAACAGTCATGGATTACGGCACAACAAAACTATTCACGTAATCAGGATTTATACAACAAAGGGCTACGCTCCAAACGCGACTTAGAGCTTGCTGAGATGAATCGCGCGCAAGTGGAAGCAGAACTAGAGGTTGCTAAACGACAAACGCAAATTGCTCATCTTGGACAAGGTGAAATAGAAGCTACTGCGCAAGCCCGCATTCAGGCAGTTGAAGTAAAATTGGCAAAACTCAGTGAAAATATTGCACAGATTGAGCATGATATTCTGGCTCTAGAAATTGAAATCGCCAATTACCAATCCCGTGTGGAACAACGAAAAATCCGTGCGCCTGTCGATGGTAAAGTGGTCAGGATACTCGAGTATGGCAAAGGCGAAACCGTCAAAAGCAGTGCCGAATTAGCCATTATCGTTCCCACAGCCACCGATCAAGTCGTTGAACTTTACATAAAAGACCATGATGCACCGCTATTGTCACCGGATCGTCAAGTACGTTTGCAATTTTCCGGCTGGCCCGCTTTACAATTTTCCGGTTGGCCCGCCATTGCCGTAGGCACCTTTGGAGGCCGAGTTGCCGTGATAGATTCAGTTGATAATGGACATGGCTTATACCGAATTCTAGTCATTCCCGATAAAGAGCGCATCAAAGCCGGCCTTGATGAACCTTGGCCTAAATACCCCTATCTGCGCCCCGGTACTCGCGCCAACGGCTGGGTCATGCTAGAAACGGTATCTATGGGGTTTGAATTATGGCGACAATTTAATGCATTTCCACCGGTCATTAAAGTTCCCGATGATGTGCATGCGGAAACTTATGTGATTTCAAAAAAGGGTAGCGATTAATAATGAGTCTATTTTTTAAACCGGCGGCCAGTCTATGCATGCTGTTAAGCCTCAATGTGCTAGCGGAAGATTTGACTGCAAATCATCCGCCCAAAAAATCCTTATTGACTGAAGCCTCTTTTTTACAACAGGTTAAATATAATCATCCTTTGTTAGCACTCGCTTATCTTAAACAAGAAGCGGCCAGTGCTCAGCGTTTAGAAAAACAAGGTGCTTTTGACCCCATAATGAAAGCCGGTAGCGGCTTTAAGCGTTTTAACAGCTCTGCCGCATTAGGCAAAGTGCAAGAAGTCGTAGAATCTTATTTTTCGGTGGATTTTTTAAGCCGTTATGGTATCCGCGTGCGCACAGGCGTAAATCTGGCCATTGGTGATATCAAAACCCCAACCTACCCAACGGGTGAAGGCGGCGAATATTATGTAGATATTACAGTACCGTTATTCAGAGGTGCAGGCATCAACCCCGAATCAGCTCAAGAAAGTAAGGCCTTTTTACGTGAGGACCAAACCGAACACTTATTACGTCAAACTGAGCTACTTTTATTGCCAGATGCTTTAAACCATTACTGGCGATGGGTCGGTGCCAGAAAAAAGAAGGCCGTAGAACAAGCATTATTAGACACAGCAAAATTTCGGGCGCATGCCGTACAGCAAAAAATCGACAAAGGCCTCCTCGCAACGATTAATGGTATCGAAGCCGAACGCGAAGTACAAAAACGGATGGGACGCTTATATAAAGCCGAAAGAGCCTTACAACAAGCCGCCTATAAACTGGCCGCTTTTCTCTGGCTAGATAATTTAATTCCTGACTTAACTCCTAAACCTGAACAAGCCCCCTTAACCCTAACAAAGCCTGTCAAATATAGCTCTCACGATCTGGCGCAAGGGAAACAACAAGCACTACAAAATCGACCCGAACTACAAATTCTCGACTTGGCCAAAAGCATGGCCAAAATTGACCGGCAACTTGCTGAAAACACCTTACTACCGCAAATTGATTTATTCGTCACGCCAGGGTACCAAGCCGGTTATGGAGCCATTGAAAAAGGGGCGGAAGTGATGGCGGGGGTTTCTATGTCGCTCCCCATATTGCAACGTCGTGCCAAAGCCAATATTGAGCAAGCAAGCATCGCCATCAAAAAACTGACTATCCAAGAGCGACAAACTATACGCATGATAATGCTGGAAATTGCGGATCATTTTTCGGCGGTTAACACTACCTACGACCGTTACCAAGCGGCAGAACAAGAATTGTCATTTGCCCAGCAACTTGAAAGTGGCGAAAAAACACGTTTTGAATATGGCGACAGCACTCTGTTTCTAGTCAATCGTAGAGAACGCGCAACCGGCGAGGCAAAGTTGGATTTGATTGATGTCCTCGTTGAATATCATCAAGCCGTCGCCGGTTTCCGTGCGGCGACTGGGAATCTATAATTCGACCTGTATTATCATTATCCTAAATTCCTCCTCCTTTAAAGCACCTGCCATTTAGGCAAAAAATAGAATAAAAACAATGTACTAATTAGGAATATTTTACACGCCTTATTCTTTTACAAAATAACTTGCCAAATTAGTAAAAAAGAGTATAAGTGAATTATACATTAAATTATATAAGGTTAATTCCTTAGTATTTTAATCAAGAATTTAATAACCATATTAAGTTAATTTACACCCTTTCATAGAGCCTAAAGAAAACTTAATATTATAGATATAAGGATGCACATGAAACATAGCTGATTAGAGCTGTTTTATTAGTGCCTTTGCACAAGACATTTTAATGCGTTAACAACTACTAACCAACTCATGCGCATCTCTTAATTGGAGGTGTGAAATGAAAGCATTAAACCACAAAATACAATATTTAACCCTAGCTACTTTATTGACCTTTGGCTTAACGACTAACTTAGCTATCGCAGTACAACATATCAGTACATGGGATACTAATTGGAATGAAATGACTCTAATACAGTCAGGTAATATGGTAGAAGGGTCTTATTTATATGATGATGGAAAAATTACTGGCTCTTTAAGTAAGTCACCCGATGGGCTCATAATATTAATCGGCTGGTGGAAAGAAGCTGGCAATAGTAAAAGTTGCGGCCCTGACAATGCATGGTCAGGATCATTAGTCTTTCTCTTTGATGCAAATCAATCTAGCTTTTCTGGTGATTGGGGCTCATGTGCTTCTTCCCCCGAAAGCCTAAATGCAACAGCAAATTCTTGGCACGGCACTTTACGGGATGGCAGCTTAGAAAGTACTTTAACAACACAAGAAATTAACTCCGTTGATAACCTTAGTTTTACCCTAGAGGGAGAGATATTAACCTTACAATGGGGAGCAATTGAAGGTGCTACAGGCTACCAGCTATTACTAGGAACTAGCTCATCTGATTACTCCAGCCCGATAGACCTAGGGAATACAACCCAACTTGGCCCACTTGATATTAGCGGCGCACCACGAGGTAGTTATTATCTTGCTATCGTAGCTTATAATGAAATTGATACTGCCGCACCCTCTAATGAAATCATGGTCACACTGCATGACCAAATGATTCCGCAAAATTTAACATACACTTTAACCGAAGAAGGCTTGAGCTTAACTTGGGATAGCGTTACGGACGCCAATGGCTATATACTATATTTTGGTAATGCACCCGGTGAATATCCAGCCCACTTGGATTTAGGGAATACACTACAAATTGGCCCTATTGATATAACGAATATTCTTAAAGGAACTTACTATATAGCAGTTACCTCCTATGATGCTAATCGTGAAAGTCATTTCTCTAATGAAGTTAGCATCCTATTAAGATCGGCTGGCAACCCTCAAACCCTCAGCGTTTCTAGTTATATAGACATCGTAACCAGCCTAAGTAATGATACCTTAAATAGCGGTTTAACCGATCAATTACAACCTGTGCTAATGGCATTATTAGGCCAACCTAGTTCGAGCTGTCCAATGGTTGATATAAACTTTGACCTCTCCAGTGCTGAAAGCCTTGATGGCTTATTACAATCGCTTCCAAAACCAAGCATTATTAACATTGATTATGGTTCTGGCTGCACCACCGACACAGGCGAGCTTATGGCAGGTCAAACAAGCCTAACGGTTGATGATCTTGCTATAGATGCCAATACGGGCAATATCAGTGCAATATTTAGCATGGAGGTCAATAATCTTAGTAAAGATAATATAACTCTTGGTAATGGCACACTCTCTGGCAATTTAGTTGCTAATATGGAAAATAGTAGTGCATCAGGGCATATTGGCATGAGCAACTTCTTAATTCCAAACGGTTTACAGCTATCGGGTGGTATTGATTTGCAAACGCTAGAAAATAAAGATTTATTATTAGATGTGTCCATAACTAGCGATAGTAATATTAATGCACAATTGAAGTTACTTGTTACGGCAAATGAGGATGATAGCTATACACTCAATACGCAAGCACCTGGAACCATTGACCAGTATACAGTCACTATAGACTCGTTATTTTTCAATTCCGAGCTATGTGAAGCTTATCCAATTGCTGGTGAAATACTCTTTAGTACTAGCGAGCAAACTCAAACTGTCCGTTTTGATGACCGTTGTGATGGCACTTATATCTTGGAATAACAGACCTAGCAAGTGGTGGTTAATCTCCTTATTAATCACCGCCTGCTGGTTACCGACCCTACGCGCCGAAGTGCCATTCTATACTATTGCATTAGAATGGCCTTTGGACAGCGCTTATAGCCTAGATGTGCAAAATATAACTGGCACAAAGCTGGGTATTACGGTAACCCCCGCCTTTCAGTATAAAGGCAAACATACTCAAGTAGCTATTATAGTGCCAGCACTAGCGGCATGTAATAGCGACACCACGCTACATTTAACAATCAATGCACTCCACCCACAACAAACAGCAAACTTGCGCATCACACAAGTACGTGATGTCATTTATCAACAAGACATCGCAACAGCACTAGAAATAGATATTCCAGGGATCCCGAACGATGCTTGTAAACAACAAGAGAGCGAAATTATCGGAGAACTCAGTATTGCTGTTGTTAAAACGGAAAATGGGGTCACACTTAATTGGGATAATTTAATAGCAGGCGATGTCGGACATGCTTGGATTGAATTTCGTGCCTTAACGCCCGATGTTCCTATTGCCTATGCCACTGCGGGCACTTATAACAGTATTGTGGGAGACAACGTGGTAACAGGTATTAACTTTTTTCGCGAGATATACCGACCTGCTGATATTCGTAAAACTATCCCCATCAATGCTGAACAACTTGCTGCATTTATCGACATGATTAATCAATATGTATCTCTCGGCGCTAGCAGCTGGACACCTTGGCATAATTGTACCGCTTTTGCCATTGATGCATGGCAAGCTGCAACAGGGGAAACCTTATCAGCAACGGTAGTTTATGAAAATGCACCTTGGGAAGTGACTCAAATGGGCTTTCCTAATACCACTAGCTTATATTACTCCATTTTAGCCGCTCAAAATCAGTAAAACCAACGCCTTCACTTTCCCACTCAGTCAAACAAGTGAAGGTGATAAATTATTTAATATTATTTACTTGAATAAATTTTTCATATTGAGCGTAATTACTTTCCACCTCTTCAACAATATCAGAAATCTCTTTAAGACTTTTTCTATAGTCCTTTGCGCCTTGCCAGCGTAACAATACATCACCTGGGTCAGTCACTCCCTGACCATTCAATGAAATAAAAGTCGCCTGCTCAACAATCCCGGCACATTGAATATAATTCCCCACATGTATCAATCGCCGCATAAACTCAAACACTTCATTCCCCTGTTTATTGGCATCAGCCCACATTTTATCGGCATTAATCTTAGCTTTGTTTAAAACTTCAAACCCCTCCAAAATCTTTTCATCATATAAAGCCTGGTTCTCCTTTGTCGCAGCATTACGCCCACTTTTCCAAGCATCCATAATAGTCTTCCCGACCCACTCGCCATTTTTCTTAACCGTTAATGGCGCGACTTGTCTCTGGTACTTACCCCAAAAAACATTAAATTTCTCCTGAGCCTGACTCAACTTATTACCCATTTGCTCATATTGCGAACCTGCCTGCTTTAAAAGATAAGCAGCAGCACTAGCCGCTTTTTTTAAAGCCTCTTGGTCACTCCATATATTTTGTGCAGGTCGCTCATCATCAATAAGTGTCCAAACATAAGGTTGCAGCTTCCTATGTGCATTATCACGATTAGAATATGTCCCTTTAACAACGCCTGCTAAAGCGACTACTCCCAAAGTAATTGCAACTTGCGGGCCACCGACGGCTACGGCAAAAGCAGCTGTACTCCCTGCCAATAAAGCCACTGACGTGCCAATCGCGACAACTCCTGTTGTCGTTGCCGCAGTATCAACCACATTATGTGCCGTCGAAACGGGCTTGCGTCTTATTGCATCTATTGGATGTTGTGATTTCCCCCAATCCCTTGCTGAATGAGCAATTCTCCTAAAAGGTTTAGTCACTCCTTTTAACTGGACACCCCCCGCTTCCTTATAAGAACTAAATGTATTATTTTTCATATTATAATCCTTAGTCTAAATCTTAATTTTCTAAATTAGAATGATCTCTGAACCATGAACAAATAAGGTAAAATATTTTAATCTTACAAATATATTTGCAATCAGATGCTATACCAGTATAGCCCACCCACCAAAATCCATGTAAAACTAGGGCTATGTTGTTACTTTATAGCAACAAACAGTTTAGTAAAGCACTCAGGTGCTGCTTATTCCTGCACTGACTCCCCCTGAATCCAATGTTTAAATAATGTATCTATCGTACCATCCATTTGTTTTAATTTAATCCAAGTGCTAATAAAATGCTCTAGCATTAAATCTTCGCCACCAACAGCGATGACTAAAGGTGCGCCTTGGTGCACTGAAAAGGGAGTGACCACATCATAATCAGGGTTTAATAAAGTCCAAGCAGACCCACCTTCAGCACTGGTCAATAAAATTTGCTCATGAAATTCCGGCTGCTGAAAAAAATCAGCCTCTGAATCTAGCTCAGTCACTTTAAAATCAGGAAAAATATCCTTAATTCGTGCAGCAAAATTGCTACCTCTACGTACCCCAACATGCACGTCTTTTAGTTTATGATGTTGGCTTATATCACTAAACTGTTTACGCTTTTGATCGGGAACCACCAAAGCCATATGCGTATCCAAGTAACTACTGCTATATAGGATGCGTGTCGATGCCAGTAATCGAGTATTTGGCGTAATACCTGAAACAGCAATATCAAAGTGATCATCTTCTAACTGCTGTAAAAGGTTTTCGCTAACATAGGGGATAAATTCAATAGTAACTTGTAAATCCTCGGCCAAATACATCATTAAATCAATATCAAAGCCGACTAATTCTGAAGCAGCATTATAAAAAACGAAAGGTAAACTATCAGCATGTATGCCTATCCTAATAACACCACGTTGTCGAATTCTATCAATTAAGTGCTGGCCTGCAGCTAATGGAACAGAGTTGGGCTGAGAAATATCCGCAACAGTATATTGAACACGATTATTTAATAACTGCATTTGTAATATTTGAGTTTGCGGGTGCTCAATACTGCGTTGTTGTGCTAAAAAAGCCCGAATGCCTAAAGCAACAGTTAAAAATAAGACAAAACTAATTAAAGCATT